>JANYAG010000012.1 GCA_025361465.1 Gemmatimonadota bacterium | reverse complement strand
GCCGTTCCCAAGGCCGCAAGCAGACGGCGACGGCAGCCCCGTCCTGGCTACCGTCGCCGCACCACCCGCGAACTCCCCGCCTACTTGTGGCGGTACCGCCAGACGAGGATGCCGTCGCCCGAAGCATCAATGGTGAACTCGTTCTTGGCCCCCGGCTGCAACGCGGGAATGGTCACTTCCTTGGTCGCCACCACTGCCCCGTTGAGATCGAGGAATTCCCACACCAGCGTCACGGACGCGGGCGGGACCACCTTGCCGGTCACATCCAGCGCTTCCCGACCGGTCGCCGTCCCCACCAGCTTGGCGCTGCCCTTCTTCGGCGCGAAACTGGTCACCACGACATGCGTCGGCAGCAGGAAGAGCTTCTCGATCGCCTTGAGCATGTTGGTCGTGTCGTGCTGCAGCTTGTAGCCCTGGCTGAGCAACTTGTGGTTGTCCTCGTTCATCGGGTCGATGGCGAGGAGCAGCCCGGCCGTCGTCACCAACTTCGGGCCGTCGCCACCCGCGAAGTACGCGTTGGCCAGGTTGAACAGCGCGTCGCGGCTTCCCGGTTCCTTGGCCAGGAGCTTCTGATACACGCCCGCGGCCTCGGCATAGCGCTTCTCGTTGAAGAGGGTGTTCCCCATCGTCATCAACTGGAAGCTCGTCAGATCTGCTCCGCCAGCCGTCCCGGAACTGGCGAGCAATTCCTGGTCGATCGCGGAGGCTTCGGAGTTCTTGCCGGTGGCCCGCAGGGCACTGGCCAGCTGCTGCTTCACCTTGTTGTCGGTGGGAATCCAGGTCAGGTACTTCTTGTATTCGACGACTGCTTCCTCGTTCCGGCCCACTTGCTGCAGCGTGCTGGCGAGGTTGAGGGTCGCGTCGTTGCGGTCCCGGACCAGGGCGGGCTTGTTGCCGGCCTTTTCCTGGGCGGTGCGGAAGTACACGACCGCGCTGTCGTACTGGGTCAGATTGTAGAACGCCACGCCAAGAATCAGGAAACCTTGCGGGTAGTCGCGCGAGATGACGGAAGCCCCACGCAGGAGGCCGACCACCGAGTCGAACTTCTCCTGCTTGAGGAGCTCCGTCGTCGGCATCACCAGCGCCCGCCATGCGGTCTGCCGGAAACCGCCAATTTCGCCAGCACAATCGGGCGAAATCTCCACCACCTTGGTGAACGCGGAATCCGCGCCGCGCAAGTCGCCGAGGTAGAGGTTGGCCCGGCCCATGTAATACCAGCCAGCGGCGTTCTTCGGGTTGGCGGTCACGGCTTCGGTCGCTGCCTTCAATGCGTTCCCGAGCAGCGAGACCCGGCGCTCCTCATTGGGCTTGGCGCCCCGGCCGCTCCCCTCCGCGAATCCCTGAAGTGCGGTCTTGATCGACACACCGGCACCCGTCGTGCGGAAATCTCCTCCCTTCAACGGGCAGAGGGACGTGGTGTACCCCGCAACCGACATCGTGCGAGCGACGGTCGCGTTGTACACTGTCTGTCCGGCAAGGGACGGTGCAAGGAGGAGGGCCATAGCCAGCACCGGAAGTCCGGTCGTTCTCATGTCAACTCCTGAGTCGGTCATGAACAGGGAGGACCGGCATGGCCTCCCAGGTTGCCGTCCTGCGACGGCCCGGCCACCCTTCGGTGGCATCGCTCGGAATACGTTTCAACCCTGTCCTGCGTTGGAACTTGGATCATCCCCGGCACCAGAAGAGACGATCATCCCCCGGCCGGCTGCACCGGGAGCGCTGCAATATCCCTCAGCCCCGCTCTGCGAGCAATTCGGCCGGATCGCGATAGAGCCAGCCCGCCCCGGTGTTGAAGACGATGACCCGATCCCGAGCACTAATCTCCCCTTTCTGCGCCAGCACCCGTGCGGCCGCCACCGAAGCACCGCCTTCAGGGGAGAAATCAACACCTTCGAGGGAGGTCGCTGCCGCCGCTTCCCTGGTCATCTCCTCATCTGGGATCGCCACCGCCCCGCCGGAGGTCTCGCGCAGGATTCTCAGCATGAGCTTGTCACCTATCGGCCCGGGGACCCTGAGGCCGCTGGCAATGGTCCAGGGATCGACCCAGGCCTCGGCGGTATCATTCCCGGCGTCCCAGGCGCGCACAATCGGCGCGCAGCCAGTGCTCTGGACGGAGTACATCCTGGGGAGGCTGCCGCTGACCCAACCCGCTGCTCGCAGCTCCACAAAAGCCTTCCACATGCCGATCAGCCCCGTCCCACCCCCAGTGGGGTACAGGATGACATCGGGAAAGCCCCAGCCGAGCGCCGCGGCGATCTCGAGGCCGAGGGTCTTCTTCCCCTCGATCCGGTAGGGCTCCTTCAGGGTGCTGAGGTCCATCGCCCCCGACTCCTCGGCCCAAGCCCTGGCCGCCTTGCCGCAATCTCCGATATGGCCCTCCAGGAGCACCAGATCGGCCCCAAAAGCGACGATCTGGGCCAGGATGGTCTTGGGGGTGGTTCGCGGGGCGTACACGCGCACAGAGGCCCCAGCACGGGCTGCGTAGGCGGCACTGGCCACTCCGGCGTTGCCCGCAGTCGGGACGACGAACTTGGTGGCTCCGGCGAGCACGGCCCGGGTGATGGCGGCGCTCAGGCCGCGGGCCTTGAACGAGCTGGTAGGGTTCACCGCCTCGTCCTTTATCCACACCCGATCGAGGCCAAGGTGTTTGGCCAGCCTCGGGGCCTTGAAGAGGGGGGTATCACCCTCGCCGAGGGTGATCGGCTTGTCCCGCTCGGTCAGCGGTAGGAACGACCGGAATCCCCACATGCTGCCGTTGGCTGCTGTCTGTCCACGATCGGCAAGGGCGTGGATCCGGTCGGGATAGCGCACCAGCCAGGGGCGTCCGCAGGCGGTGCACACCGTCGGCAGTCCGATCGGCTCGGCCTGCGTCCCGCAATCAGAGCATTCGAGGAACCAGTCCATTCAACCCGCCTTGAGATGATCGAGAATGCGTTGGGCAATCGATTCGGAGAAACCAGAGAGCGCGGCAATCTCCGCGATGCTGGCGGATTGCACACCAGCGAGGGATCCGAAGGTCTGCAACAATCTGGTCCGACGCGACGGACCGACACCGGGAATGTCCAGCAGCGCCGAGGTGATGGTGCGTTCGGTCCGCCGCTTGCGATTGTATGCCACGCCGAAGCGGTGAGCTTCGTCGCGCGCGCGCTGCAGCAGGCGCAGCGCCGGGCTCCGCCGCGACAGGCGCAGCGGTTCGGTGCGGGCTGGAAGGTAGATCTCCTCCTCCCGCTTGGCGAGGGAAGCGAGCGCAAGGTGCTGGACGCCAAGCGCGGTCATCGCTTCGAGCGCGGCGCCGAGCTGTCCCTTGCCGCCATCGATGACGACCAGGTCCGGCAGCGACAAGCCTTCCTGCAACCGGCGGGTGAAGTAGCGCGTGATGACCTCGTGGATCGCCGCGAAATCGTCCTGCTGCGCCAGCCCCTTGATCTTGAACTTCCGGTACTCCGACTTGCGCGGCCGACCCGCCTCGAAGGTGACCAGGGATCCGACGGTGTCGCGTCCCTGGTTGGTCGAGATGTCCACGCAGATGAACGTGCGCGGTACCACGGTGAGCCCCAATTCCCGCCCGAGGGCGTAGACCGGGTCTTCAGCGCGCTCGTCGGTTTCGAAGCTCTCCAGCCGCAGGCTTTCGAGCAAATGCCTGGCGTTCTGGTCCGCCAGGTCGCGCCACCGCGCCGCGGTGCCCCGCACCGGCACCGCGAATCGTGCCGCGGGCAACAACTGCTCGAGCGCCGGCATCTCGCTGGCGGCAAAGGGCAAGACGACCCGGGGCGCCTTGTGGGGGAACGGGACATACCAGCGGACCAGGAAGAGCGAGAGCACGTCCGGATCGGCTTCGCCCTCGACATTCTCCAGGAAACGGTGCTCGCGGCCGATCACCCGGCCATCTCGGACCCGGAACACGACGCCCACCGCGTCGTCACCATCCCGCGCGTAGCCGATCACGTCCGCGTCGCGGG
>JANYAG010000349.1 GCA_025361465.1 Gemmatimonadota bacterium | reverse complement strand
GTCGATGGTGGCCGAAATTGTCGGGCCCGAGAGGACGCAACTCCAACCCCCGGCAGCGCTTGGGAGGGTCTGGGGTATTGCGCGTGGCGAAAAATATTTGATCTTGTATATGCCGACGCTACTCCGCACCCAGCTGCGGGTTCGTCGCCGCGAACATCGTGCGTACGGCGATGTGTCGCGTACCAATCACTTAAGGGAGGCTCCATGGCTACTCGTAAGAAGGCAAGGAAGGCTGCGAAGCGCGGCGCGAAGAAGGCAGCGAAGAAGGGCGCGAAGAAGGTTGCCAAGCGCCGCAAGAAGGCCGCCAAGAAGGCCAAGAAGTAGTTCAGGCTTTCAGTTGGTGAATTCAGAAGGGCCGGCTCACCGCCGGCCCTTCTGCTGTTCACCACCATGGAGTTCGGCGTCAGGCGCGCGCGTTTTCTCGCTCGGCCACCGCCGGTCCGGTCTTGGCGAAGAGTGCCCCACGGGTCGGTGCGGCCCCGCGCTGACGGCGGCCGGTCGGGGGCAGCGTCTCCCGTTCCCAGGCGGCATAGTGTCCCGCAAATCCCTCCGGCCCGGTGCCGAGGGTGTCGGGCACCAGGGCGTGGAGTCCACCGGGGGTGGTGAGGGTCTGTAGCTCATTCAGCAGGATGCGCCGTTCGCCGGGGGAGAGCGTGGCGAGGGTGCCAGCGTCCACCACCACCAGGACGAAGTTCCCCTCGATGCAGGGAAGCCACTGGCCGAACTGCACGCAGATCGCATCGAAGGTCGAGGAGAGCGACTCAGCCGCCACCCGGGCCTCGGCCCGCTCGACCACCCCGAAATCGCGGTCGAGGAAGGTCACCACCGCGTCGTGTGCCGCGAGCAGGTAGGCGCACGCCTCGGCGCCCGCGCCGACCACGAGCACGGAGTCGTCCGGCTCGATCCGAGGCGCCAGGCCCGCCACCAGGTGCGACGGGTCGAGTCCCCAATGCGTCGCGTCCTTCTGGGCGGCCCGCAGCTTGGGGTGCTTCTTGCGCCAGGTCTCGAATGACGGCAGGCCCAGCCGGCGCTTGATCAGGTCGTTGACGATGGTCTCGGCCAGCAGCTCGGTGAGGAGGAACTGTTCTTGTTCGGGGCGCTCCACCAGGGCTTCGTCCCCAAGGCGGAAGAGCTCATCGCGGGAAATGGAGTTCTTGTACTGCTCCACACGGTCGTCAACGTAGAGCGCGTATTGCTGTCGCAGCGAGCGGATCGAACGCCGTTTGGGGGTGGCGGTAAGCAGTTGCTGCGCGGAAACCATCCCTAAACGTTGTGAAATTTCCCGGCTACGTCAATCCGCCCGGAGCAACGCGCCCTTGAGGTAGCCGGTTTCCGGGATCGTCAACACCTCGGGATGATCGATCGCCTGGCCAAGCTGGGCCTGCATTGTGAACCGTCGTCCGCTGTCGCCGGCCGCTGAGACGAGCATCTCATGAAAGAGCGGGCGAGTGACATGGAAGGAGCAGGAGGCCGTGAGGAGCCATCCTCCAGGTGCGACCAGGTGCATCGCTCGGCGGTTGATTTCGCGGTACCCGCGCAGCGCCGCAGCGACGTGTCCCTTGCTCTTGGCGAACGCAGGAGGGTCCACCACCACCAGGTCGAAGCGGCGCCCCTCGTCACCCCACTTCGGGAGCTGACCGAAGGCGTCGGCCGCGACGAAGTCGATGTTGTCGAAGCTGTTGAGGGCGGCGTGCTCGCGGCCGCGGGCCAGCGCTTCGGCACTCGCGTCGAGGGCGGTCACCTCGCGCGCCATACCGGCAAGGTGGAGCGCGAATGAACCGTGGTAGGAGAAGCAGTCGAGTGCGGTGCCGCCCGCCGGCATGACCCGACCGGCGAGCAGTCGGTTCTCGCGCTGGTCGAGGAAGGCACCGGTCTTCTGGCCGGACCAGGGTGCGGCGAACCAACGGACGCCACCCTCGCGCACCTCGACCTGTTCGGGGACGTCGCCCCAGGCGAGTTCGACCCGCTCATTGAGCTTCTCGAGGCGGCGGGTGGCGGTGTCGTGCCGGAAGAGGATCCCTTCGGGAGCGAAGACCTCGCGCAGGGCGTCGATGATCAGCGAACGCTGGGTCTCGAGGGCGGCCGAGAGGATCTGCACCACCAGCCAGCGGTCGTAGCGATCGACGATCAGCGCCGGGAGTCCATCCCCCTCGGCGTGCACCGCTCGCCAGGCGTTTGCGTCGATGCCCGCTCGGCGATCACGACAGCCGGCGATGCGCGCGTGCCACCACTGGGCATCGATCGGCACCTCGGTGCGCTCCAGCAGCCGCAGGCGGATCTCGCTCGCCGGTGAGCAGAGGGCCGTTCCGAGGAAGCGACCGCGGGCGTCGCGCACTGCGACCATGCCCGGGTGATCGGGATGATCCGCCACGTCGCTGCGATAGATCCACGGATGCCCGCCGGCCCACCGGGCGGCTCCCTTGGCGGAGACGGTGGCCCAGATCATGGGCAACCGCTGGCGCAGGGAAGCAGACGGGCACTGATTTCAGATCGCATGAGCGACAATCTAGCTGCCATTCTCCGCCTCCTCCTCGTGACCGACGATGCGCTGCTCGGTCGGCGCGATCCACTGGCCACCTGCCGTGCCGCCGTTGCCGGGGGAGTGACCGCGGTCCAGCTGCGGCTCAAGCACGCCGGGGACGTGGCGTTCCTGGCGCTGGCACGGCTGCTGGTGGCCCAGCTGCCGGTGCCGGTCTTCATCAACGATCGTCTCGACATCGCCCTGATGGCCGGTGCGCGCGGCGTGCACCTCGGGGCCGACGACCTGTCGCCGAAGCTGGCGCGTCGGGTGGTCCCGCCGGGATTCGTGATCGGCGCATCGGTTGGCGAAGAGGGTGAGATCGCCCGCGGTGCCGTCGCGGACTACTGGGGGATCGGTCCTTTCCGTGCGACGACGACCAAGGCCGACGCCGGACCGGCGCTCGGGCTGCCGGGGGTGTCGCGGTTGCTCGCCGCGGCCGCTGGGCGTCCCTGCGTGGCGATCGGTGGAATCCTGCCCGAGGACGTCGCGGCGCTGCGCGGGAAGGGGTTCGCTGGGGTGGCGGTGGTCAGCGGGATACTGGGACGGGAAGATGTGGAGGGGGCGGCGAACCGGTACTGATATCCTTCGCTGCGCTCAGGAAGAGGAGCGGAAGAACGCCCTCGTCCTGAGCGAAGCGAAGGACATGCGTCTCTCCTCCGCGCAGGGCGCTTGCTCAAACCCACCACGCATGCCCTTCACTTCGTTCAGGGCGACCTCGATGTGAGACCGCCTATCGCTTCCCGCTCCTCGCCTTCCGCACCGCCGCCAGATGTTCAGCATACGTCCTGCTGAAGACATGCCTCCCGTCCGGCCCCGCCACGAAATAGAGGAACGGCACGTCGGGCGGATTGAGCACGGCCTCGATCGCGGCGTTGCCCGGGTTGCCGATCGGACCCGGCGTGAGGCCCGGGTGCAGATAGGTGTTCCACGGCGACGAGAGGGCGTAGTCCTTGTGGTAGAGCCGAGACTTCCGCTGGCCATCACGCAGGAGATAGGCGTACTGGATGGTCGGGTCGGCCTGCAACGGCATGTGCTTGCGCAGTCGATTGCGATAGACGGCCGCGATCAGCGGGCGGTCGCTCGGCACCAGCGCTTCGGCCTCGACGATGCTCGCCAGCGTCAGCACGTCGGCGCGTGACAATCCGGCGCGCGTCGCGACCGAGTCCCACTTCGGGTTCCAGCCGTCACGTCGCGCCGCGAGGAAGCGGTCGAGTACCACCTTCGCACTGGTGAAGCCGTCAAAATCGAACGACTCGGGCAAGAGCCACCCTTCGACCGACGGTGCGGTGATCTGGTACTGCGCGCGGAGGGTGGAATCGCTGGCCGCCTCGAGCAGCCCCCGCGACGGGATGCCGAGCTGGGATTCAGCGTTGCGCGCGAGATCGAAGAGGGTACCGCCCTCGGGAAGGGTGACCCGGAACTGCAGGGCGTCACCCGTTCGCAGCTTTCGCAGGATGACGGTGATCGACGCGCCAGGCTGGAACTCGTAAATCCCTGCCTTGAGGCGGCGGTCGACCCGGGCGACCCGGGCGCGGAAGCGGAACC
>JANYAG010000326.1 GCA_025361465.1 Gemmatimonadota bacterium | reverse complement strand
GCAACCCACGGCGCGCCGAACTACCTGCGAGAAGCGTACGCGATCGTGCGCGAACACGGCGGGCTCTGCATCGCCGATGAAGTGCAGACCGGTTTCGGTCGCACGGGCGATCACTACTGGGGCTTCGAGAACTTCGGTGTCGTCCCCGACTTCGTCACCATGGCCAAGGGTCTTGGCAACGGCGTGCCGATCGCGGCGGTGACCACGCGGATGGAGATTGCCCAGGCGCTGACCCAGCGGCTGCACTTCAACACCTTCGGCGGCAACCCGGTCTGCATGGCCGCGGGCCTCGCCGTGCTGGACGTGATCGAGCAGGACGGACTGCAGCGGAACTGCAAGGTGGTCGGTGGCCGCCTCAAGGCCGGCCTCCAGAAGCTGATGGCGAGTCACCCCATCATCGGCGACGTACGCGGCATGGGCCTCATGCTCGGCGTCGAGCTGGTGACTGACCGCGCCACCAAGGAGCCGGCCAAGCAGGCCACCGCCGACGTGATGGAAGCGGCGCGCGAGCTGGGTGTGCTCATCGGCAAGGGTGGGCTCGATGGCAACACCCTGCGCATCAAGCCGCCCATGTGCATCACCGCCGATGATGTCGATTTTGCCCTTGAGGTGCTCGACCAGGCGTTCACGCGCGTGGAGAAGCACTGATTTCTTTCGCCTGACGGAGCGTTCCAGATGGCATTCGACAAGGTGATCCGGGGTGGCAACATCGTCACCCCCTCAGGTTGTTTCACCGGCGACATCGGCATCACTGGCGAGACGATCACGGCCCTGGGTTCGGCACTCGACGCCGGTGGCGCCACGGTCATCGACGCCACCGGCCATCACGTCCTCCCCGGTGTGCTCGACGTGCACGTGCACCTCGCGTTGCCGTTCATGGGTGCTGTCTCGGCCGACGACTACCGCACCGGCACCCGTGCCGGGGCGCGCGGCGGCGTCACCACACTGATCGACTTCGCCATCCCGGCCAAGGGCGGCTCGCTGGCCGATGCCGCCCGCACCTGGCACGCGAAGGCCGAAGGGAAATCGTTGATCGACTACACCTTCCACATCTGCATCACCGACTGGGAGCACCACAAGGACCAGATCAAGGGAATGGTCGATCAGGGCTTCACCACCTTCAAGGAGTTCATGATCTATGAATCCGAGGGGTGGCAGTCGGATGATCGCGCCATGTTCGGCACGCTCGAGCTGATGAAGGAATACGGCACCATGCTGCTGGTGCACGCCGAGAGTTCGCGGGTGCTCGACGAGTTGATTGCGCGGCACCACACCCCGGCGCTGATGGAAAAGTTCGGCGTCAAGCTCCACCGGATGACGCGGCCGAACTTCATCGAGGCCGAAGCGATCCAGCGCGCCGTGGCGTGGAGCGAGGCGACCGGCGGGCAGCTGTACATCGTGCACATGAGCACCGCTGAGGGTGCCAACATCATTCGGGCAGCGCAGGCGCGCGGCGTGCCGGTGCTGGCCGAGACCTGTGTCCAGTACCTGGTGCTCGAAGACAGTGTCTTTGACCGGCCCGACGGGCACCTCTTTGCCTGCTGCCCGCAGCTCAAGAAGCCGGCCGACATGGACCGGCTCTGGCGCGGTCTCAAGGCCGGTGAGGTTTCGGTGATCTCGACCGATACCTGCACGTTCACCCGCGATCAGAAGGCTATGTGGCAGGGTGACTGGACCAAGATCCCGATGGGGCTGCCCGGCCTCGAGACGCTGCTGCCGCTCACCTACACGCGTGGCGTGTTGCGGCGCCGGATGACGCTCGAGGAGATGTGCCGGAAGTTGAGCACCAATCCGGCGCAGATCATGGGACTGGCGCCGCGGAAGGGCGCCATCGCCATCGGCGCCGACGCGGACATCGCCATCATCCACCCCACCAGCACCATGAAAGTCGAACCGGCCACCATGGAGACCAACGCCGACTGGTCGCCGTACGAAGGATGGGAGCTCGCCGGCTTCGCGCGCACCACGCTGTCGCGCGGCGAGGTGATCGTCGACAACTACCGCGTGGTGGGACGCGAGGGCCGCGGCAAGTGGCTGCCGCGCACCACCGCGGGACTGGCGGGCGCCGCACGCGCATGAGCGACATCACCCAGTCGCCGCTCTGGAACCCCGACCTGGCGCCCACCACGCCCGATCGCCGGACGTGGAGCACCTGGAACATCGCCGCGCTCTGGATCGGGATGAGTGTGGTGATCACCACCTACACGCTCGCCTCGGGCCTGATGTCACAGGGGATGAACTGGTGGCAGGCGATGCTCACCATCCTCCTCGGCAACATCATCGTGCTCATCCCGATGATCCTCAACGCCCACGCCGGCACCCGCTACGGGATCTCCTTCCCGGTGCTCTGCCGCGCGTCGTTCGGCGTGCGCGGCGCCAACGTGGCCGCGATGCTGCGGGCGGCGGTGGCCTGCGGCTGGTTCGGGATCCAGACCTGGATCGGCGCGCTCGCCCTCAATCTCCTGCTCGGCGCGGCCATCTCGGGATGGAGCACGCTGCCCAACGCGATCTGGTTCTCCTTCCTGGCCTTCTGGCTGATGCAGGTCGCCATCATCATCACCGGCACCGAGGGCATCAAGTATCTCGAGAGCTGGTCGGCGCCACTGCTCCTCGGTGGCGGCTTGCTGCTGCTCTGGTGGGGGGTCAGTCATGGCGGCGGTTTGGGCAAGGTGCTCTCCGAATCGGAACACTTGCAGGGTGGCAACGCGTCGTTCTGGAAGCTCTTCCCCGCGGCACTCACCGCCAATGTCGGCTACTGGGCCACCCTCAGCCTCAACATTCCCGATTTCACCCGCTACGCCAAGAGCCAGCGGTCGCAGATCATGGGACAGGCGCTCGGCCTCCCCACCACGATGACGCTCTTCGCCTTCATCGGCGTCGCGGTCACCAGCGCCACCATCGTGATCTTCGGCCAGGCGATCTGGGATCCGGTGGTGCTGGTGAGCCGCATCGGCGGCACCGGGGTCATCATCTTCGCAGCACTGGTAGTGCTCGCCGCCCAGCTCACCACCAACATGGCGGCGAACGTCGTGTCGCCGTCCAACGACTTCTCGAACCTTTCGCCACGCCGGATTTCGTATGTGACCGGCGGGCTGATCACCGCCGTGATCGGCGTGGTGATGATGCCGTGGCGCCTCTACGCCGACGCGGCGGCGTACATCTTCACCTGGCTGCTCGGCTATTCGTCGTTGATGGGAGCACTTGGCGGCATCCTGATCGCCGACTACTGGATCATTCGCCGCCAGCGCCTCGACCTGGAAGGCCTGTTCCGCCTCGATGGCGTCTACAGCTATCGCGGCGGTGTGAATCCGAAGGCGATCATCGCGCTGGTGGTTGGCATCCTGCCGGTCATTCCCGGCTTCATCCGCGCCGTCAGCACGCCCAACGGCGTGGTGTCGAGTCCGGGGTTCTTCGACCATCTGTACCAGTACGCCTGGTTTGTCACCTTTGCGCTGAGTTTCCTGAGCTACCTGCAACTGATGTGGCCGGACCGGCCCCGTCATCCCGTGGAGCGTTGAGATGCCCCGACTCGTGAAATGCGGCCTGATCCAGGCCACCAGCGCCTGCGACCCGAGCGAGCCGCTCGCGACCATCCGCGACGCCAACGTCAACAAGCATCTCGAGCTGATCGCCGAGGCTGCGCGCCAGGGGGTGCAGATCCTCTGCATGCAGGAGATCTTCACCGGTCCCTACTTCTGCGCCGAGCAGAACACCCGCTGGTACGATGCCACCGAGGCGATTCCCGATGGTCCCACCACCCGACTGATGCAGGAAGTGGCAAAGAAACACGCCATGGTGATCGTGGTGCCGCTCTACGAGGTCGATGGCACCGGTGTCTACTTCAACACCGCCGCGGTGATCGACGCCGATGGCCGCTACCTCGGCAAGTATCGCAAGAGCCACATCCCGCACACCGCCCCCGGTTTCTGGGAGAAGTTCTACTTCAAGCCGGGCAACCTGGGCTATCCCGTCTTCGACACCCGCTATGCCAAGGTTGGCGTGTACATCTGTTACGACCGGCACTTCCCCGAAGGGGCGCGGGCACTGGGGCTCAACGGCGCCGAGATCGTCTTCAATCCGTCGGCGACGGTGGCGGGGTTGTCGGAGTATTTGTGGAAGCTCGAGCAGCCGGCGCACGCGGTGGCCAATGCCTACTTTGTCGGGGCCATCAACCGGGTGGGCACCGAGGCACCGTGGAACATCGGCGAGTTCTATGGCCAGAGCTATTTCTGCAATCCGCGCGGCCAGATCATAGCCCAAGCGTCTCGCGACAAGACCGAACTGGTCACCGCCGAGCTTGATCTCGACATGATCCGCGAGGTGCGCAACGTCTGGCAGTTCTTCCGCGACCGGCGGCCGGAGACGTATGGGCGGTTGACGGAGTTGTGAGGTGGAACGTGAGAAGATCGGAGTGGTAGAAGCAGTATGGCCCTGTCCAGGTCACACTGGTCTTGGCACTCCAGGAACCGATGCTCTGGGAAACGGGAGGCGGTTCGGCTGTTTACGTCAGTGTCGCCAACTGACCTGGTAACGAACAATGCTGGGCATATCGTCCGCATCCCACTCGACACCCCAGATGGTGCTTTGATCCGCCACCCACAGCACCACCGTGGGCGGCAGGAGAACTTCGCCGATCTTGTTGCCGGTCGCGTCCAGGATGATCCAAGGCCGACCGTCGGCGGTTTCTCGGAGGCCGACCCAGACCGTTCCGTCTCGGCCAGCACGGACTTGCTTGACAGGGGGATAGACCGACGGAAACGGGACCGTACGAATTGCACTGCGCACTTCTGGGGTAGTTGCCCGAGAGAGCATACGAGCCCGGGTACTATCGACAACGTGTTTGCTGATGGGCGCCCCGATGAACGGGTATCGCCGAGAGAACACCGTGTCCCCAGTGATACGCATGAGGGTGACGCGGTAGCTCCTGTGGTCGCCCCCTATGTTGTTGGTCTCCACGGTTACCAGAGTGCTTCCGTCGTCAGCGAAGTCTTGGAGCGGGCGGGCGCATTGAGGTATGTGCAGCCTGGGCCCCCAATTGCACTGCTCACCGAACACCGAATAAGCGAGGAGTAGTTGGTGATACACACCTTCAGCTGAGATCCGGAGATACACGTTGTCCTTGTTGCGCAGGTCCTGATCGTAAGGCTTCGGTTGCCGGAATCCGTAAATCGGAGCGAGCACAAGCAAGTCACTTCCGGGCAGTAACCTCGCGCTAAACGGGGGCTGCACCGCTGGAACCGGCTCTGTCACAGATTGACGTGGCCCGACGCTTGTCGGGACGCGCACTGTCCTAAGCAATTGGCGAGACGGGAAAATCAGTGTCAGCCGCAACAGGTCCACGTCGTACACCCATAGTGTATCGCCGACCCAGCCCAGCGTGATGGGGCGTCGAAATTCACCAGGGCCCGCACCCGAGCGTCCGAACTTGCCGAGAAGATGCCCGTCCTGGGCGAAGTAGAGGAGGGTGGCATCTTGGGGCTGGCCGACGATGATCGTCCCATCGCGCGCCACCACGAGATAGCCGACTCGCGTCAAATCCGCCGCGTAGCCGTCGATTCGGAGATCCCTTGTGAGGATCCCACGCGGAGCAACCCCTTGGGCGATAAGGGTCGGAGAGAGGGCTCCCTGCACCTGCAGTACGAGGAACCATACGAGGATCCGCTTCATGACAGACAGCCGCTCGCGTCCATTGTCTTTAGTTCCTCAGGAATGGGGAACCTGCGCGAGTGCCTGTGTGAGTCAGGGAAGGTCCCGCAACCAAACAGGCACTCACGCCCCAAGTATGGTTTCAAGGCTGCAAATTGCACACCAGGTAGAATCCTCCCTCCCCGTGGTCCGAGCAGCTGTTGCCGTCCTCATTCACCTGGCACGTGCCATTCGGTTTGTAGATGTCGTCGACCCTAGACTGACAAACACCCTGAAGTGCTTCCGGCTGAGGACACGAACCGGTGGCCGTGTTCCATGACTCGTAGTTTGGGCATCCCTCCGATTCGCCCGTCGACATTCTGTTGGTGGCCAACGCGGACCCGGAGCTGATGACGCTGATGGCGACCGCAACGAGGGTAATTCTGCTGGTGGTCATGGGTGGTGTCCCCCAAAAGATAGCGAGCGCGGGATCTCCATGACGCAGAGATTCCGGCGTGGGGGTCATGGGCCCGAGTGTTTCTTCCTCAGTTCATCGGTGACCAGGCTGTCCATCATGGGGAGACTGGGCGCGCCCGAGTACATCCTTCCGCCAATCAAGACGGTTGGCGTGACACGCGCCCCGCG
>JANYAG010000320.1 GCA_025361465.1 Gemmatimonadota bacterium | reverse complement strand
GTGCAGGGACCGGGCAGCGGGCGTGAGTCGGCCATTCAGGCCCTCGCCTCCGTCGGCCTCAAGGTCGCCTCGATCCGCGACGTGACGCCAATCCCTCACAACGGGTGCCGTCCCCCGAAGAAGCGGCGGGTCTGAGATCATGGCGCGATATACTGGTCCGGCCTGTCGGTTGTGCCGCCGCGAGGGCACCAAGCTCTTCCTGAAGGGCTCACGCTGCATGACCGAGAAGTGCGCGGTCGAGCGGCGCGCCTATGCCCCGGGCCAGCACGGCCCCTCGGCAAGTCGCGGGCGGAAGATGTCGGAGTACGCCAAGCAGCTGCGCGAGAAGCAGAAGGTGAAGCGGATCTACGGGCTGACCGAGTCCCAGTTCCGGAACACCTTTGCGCGGGCGGCCACGCTGTCAGGTGTCACGGGCACCAACCTGCTCGTGGCCCTCGAAACCCGGCTCGACAACATCGTCTACCGGATGGGCTTTGCGGCGTCGCGCCGCAGTGCCCGTCAGCTGGTGCGTCACGGCCACGTCGAAGTCAACAGCCGCAAGGTCGATATCCCCAGCTTCCGGGTGATGCCCGGCCAGGAAGTGCGCGTGACGCCGGCCGATCGCGACCTGCTCACGGTGCGATCCGCCCAGGAATTCGCGGCGCGCGGCGCTCCAGTCTCGTGGCTCACGATCGACACCGACAAGGCGGCTGGCCGCCTCGTTGAACTGCCCACGCGCGACGCCATCCCGGTGAACGCGATGGAGCAGTTGATCGTCGAGCTCTACTCGAAGTGACCTGAAGGATACGGGGCCGATGAGCATTGATCTGACCGGATTGGTTCGCCCGCAGGTGGTCGAAGTCACCAAGCGTGAGGACAACCCCAACGTCGCCGAGTTCCGCCTGCAGCCGCTCGAGCGCGGCTTCGGACATACCCTCGGCAATTCGCTGCGTCGGCTGCTCCTGTCGTCGCTGCGCGGCAGCGCGGTGTGGGGCTTCCGGCTGGATGGCGTGGTGCATGAACACCAGACGGTGCAGGGCGTCCTGGAGGACGTGCACCAGATCATCCAGCGCCTGAAGCTGTTGACGCTGGTGCTGGACGAGGCCGTCGACGAGGCCGTGCTCCGCATCGAGAAGCAGGGCCCCGGCCCGGTGTACGCGCGCGACATCCAGGAGACCGGTCACGCCCGGATCTTCAATCCGGACCAGCTCCTCTTCACCGTGCAGGACGATCGCGAAGTCAGCTGCGAACTGTACGCGAACAAGGGGCGCGGTTACGTCGAGGCGGAGATGCATGTCTCCGATCGGTCGTACCCCGTCGACCTCGTGCGCATTGACTCCATCTACAACCCGGTGCGGCGCGCCAATTTTACGGTGGCCGAGACACGCGTCGGCCAGCGCACAGACTACGATCGGTTGGCGATCTCGGTCGAGACGAACGGGACCCTTTCGCCCGAGGATGCCGTCGCCTATGCGGCCGCACTGGCGCAGGAGCACTTCCGCTACTTCGTCGAGTTTGGATCGGTGTCGCATGATGGGACGCGCGGAAGTGACACGGCCGCCGATGGCTCCGACCTGCGCACCCGCCTGGGACGACTGATTGACGACCTCGGCCTGTCGGTGCGCTCGCTGAATTCCCTCAAGAACTCCAGCGTGCGTACCCTCAAGGATCTGGTGGAATTCAGCGCCGACGACCTGCTGAAGGTCAAGAATGTCGGCGACAAGGCCCTACAGGAGATCAGCGAACTGCTGCAGCGCGAGGGGTTGAATCTCTCGATGCGTTTCGAAGAGACCGACGGCGACCTGCGGATTGTTGATCCTGGTACCCCCCCCCTCGCCCCGGCGAGCCACGGAGAGGAAGCGTAACCCATGCGGCACCGCGCCAAGGGACGGCAGCTGTCGCGCACATCGGCCCACCGACGGGCCCTGCTGCGCAACATGGCGGCGTCGTTGTTCGAGCACGAAGGGATCACCACAACCGTGGCCAAGGCGAAAGAGCTCCGGCCTTTCGCCGAGCGCCTCGTGACGCTGGCACGACGGGGCGACCTGCATGCGATCCGGCAGGTAGAAACCAAGATTCCGAATCGTGAGATCATCACGAAGCTGTTCAAGACCATCGGGCCGCGGTTCGCCAGCCGGCCAGGGGGCTATATCCGCATCCTCAAGCTGGGTCACCGCGTCGGCGATGGGGCGGAGATGGCCCGGATCGAGCTGCTGGCAGAGTGAACAGGGCTCGGCAGCAGGTTCGGCATGACGGGCAGGGGACCTTCGGGTCCCCTTTTTTTCGACTCGCCGGGGGCCAAACGGAAGCGGGTGGCGCCTCGTCGGAGGGCCACCCGCTGATTGGACGTCAGGGTTGCGCGTCAGGCGATGGCGGCTGGCACCGTGCTGGGGGCCTTGACCACCTTGCCGCCCTTGAGGCATTGCGTGCAGACGCGGACCCGGCGGGGTGCACCCTCGACCAGGACCCGGACCGTCTGCAGGTTCGGAAACCAGCGCCGCTTGCGGCGGTTGTTTGCGTGGCTGACATGGTTGCCGGTCACCGGCCCCTTGCCGCACATGGTGCAGATGCGCGCCATGGTATTCCCCCGATTCAAAGCGAACGGTTTCAGGTACAGACATGGAAAGATAGAGGGCCGGGACGGGTAAGGGAAGTGCGGCCTGTCCCGGCTGTCCCCAACGCCGTCGGTCATCGATCGTTGATGATCGCTCCTCGATAACCGCCTCAGGACTTCGACATGCCCAAGGCTCTGATTACCGGCATCACCGGACAAGATGGCTCCTATCTGGCCGAGTTTCTCCTCGAGAAGGGGTACGACGTCGTCGGCATCGTCCGCCGAACCTCGCACCACAGTTACGAGCGGATCGACCACCTGATTCCCCGCGTGCGGATTGTGGCCGCCGACCTCCTCGACCAGCACTCGCTGACCACCGCGCTGCAGGAGGTCCAGCCTGACGAGGTGTACAACCTGGCGGCCCAATCGTTCGTGCCGACCTCGTTCACCCAGCCGGTGCTGACGGGGGAGTTCACCGCGTTGGGAGTCACCCGGATCCTCGAGGCACTCCGACTGGTCAGTCCATCCGCGCGGTTCTACCAGGCGAGTTCTTCGGAGATGTTCGGCAAGGTGGCCGAAACGCCCCAGAATGAGCGGACGCCATTCTACCCGCGCTCGCCCTACGGGGTTGCAAAGCTCTACGGGCATTGGATCACGGTGAACTACCGGGAGGCGTATGGATTGTACGCCGCCAGCGGCATCCTCTTCAATCATGAGTCGCCCCGCCGTGGCATGGAGTTTGTCACCCGCAAGGTCACCGACGGAGTCGCGAGGATCGCCCTCGGCCTGGCGAAAGAGTTGCGCGTCGGCAACCTGCAGGCGCGCCGCGACTGGGGTTACGCGTGGGACTATGTCGACGCGATGTGGCGGATGCTGCAGGCGCCCACTCCGACCGACTATGTGGTGGGAACCGGGGTGATGCACTCGGTCGAGGACCTGGTTCGCGTCGCGTTTCAGCATG
Organism: Gemmatimonadota bacterium; assembly: GCA_025361465.1. Lineage (GTDB taxonomy): Bacteria > Gemmatimonadota > Gemmatimonadetes > Gemmatimonadales > GWC2-71-9 > Palsa-1233. The sequence goes on along the minus strand of JANYAG010000320.1, from coordinate 1,449 downwards.
TCGGCCTGGAATGGCAGCAGTATGTCAAGATCGATCCCCAGTTTCATCGCCCGGCCGAGGTCGACATGCTGCTGGCGGACCCAGCCAAGATTCGCAGCGAACTTGGGTGGGAGCCGAAGACCTCCTTCGAGCAGCTGATCACCATGATGGTCGATGCCGACATCGCCCGGCTGAAGGCGCGCTGATGCGCGTGCTGGTGACAGGCGCCGACGGCTTTGTCGGTCGCTGGCTGGTGCGCGCCGCGCGGGCGGATGGCCATGGCGTGATTGCCGCCGTACTGCCCGGCGCTACACCACCAGCAGAGTGGCAGGCCAGCGGTGCCACGCCACCGGTGGAGGTCGTCGGGGCGGACTTCCGGCTGGAGGAGGACGTCAAGCGCCTGGGGCATCTGAACGCTGACGCGGTGGTGCACCTCGCGGCCGTGGCCTCGGGTGCGGCCGCCCGGGAGAATCCCGACGCCGCCATGCGGCTGAACGGCGTGATGACGGCGTGCTTCGCCGACCAACTTTGCGAGGCGCACCGTCCGCGACTGCTCTTTGTTTCGACCGGCGAAGTCTATGGACGTTGCCACCCAGGACCGATTCTGGAAACGGCTCGGCCGCACCCCTCCTCACCGTACGCGATCAGCAAGTTTGCCGGTGAAGTGGCCGTCGGCATGGCCTGGCGCGATTCGGGGCTTCCGGTGGTCATTGCCCGCGCCTTTCCCCACACCGGTCCGGGGCAGAGTGCGACCTATGTGCTACCGGCCTTGGCGGCACGGCTCAACGAGGCCAGGCGCACCGGCACCACGGACATCCGGACCGGCAACCTCTCGGGCGTGCGTGACTTCCTCGACGTCCGCGACGTCGTCCGGGCGTACCTGCTGCTCCTCGAACACGGCGCGCCCGGGGAGGTGTACAATGTCGCCAGCGGCGAGGGCCGGCGGTTGCAGGACTGCTTCCGGATGCTGGCGGAGCTGACTGGCGTGACACCGCGCGCGGTGGAGGATGCCGGCTTGCTCCGACCCGACGATATTCCCGTGTTGATCGGGGATGCGACAAAGCTCCGGACTTCCACCGGCTGGTCGCCACAGATTCCCTTCGAGCGCACACTCACGGACCTGGTGCATGCCCAAACGGACTGACCTTTCCTCAAGTCTCATCATCGGTTCCGGCCCGATCGTCATCGGGCAGGGCGCGGAATTCGACTATTCAGGGACCCAGGCCGTTCGGGCGCTGAAGGAGGAGGGGTACCGGGTCATCCTGGTGAACTCGAATCCGGCGACCATCATGACCGACCCGGAGATCGCCGACCGCACCTATATCGAGCCGGTGACGCCGGAATGGGTGGCCCGGGTGATCGAGCGCGAGCGGCCGGACGCCCTGCTGCCCACGATGGGCGGACAGACGGCGCTCAACGTGGCCATTGCGCTGGTCAAGGACGGGACGCTGGCGAAGTACGGCGTCGAAC
>JANYAG010000288.1 GCA_025361465.1 Gemmatimonadota bacterium | reverse complement strand
CAGCGTATACTCGAAGACCCATCCAACTCCCGTGGCATCCGGACCGAGCTGGGATACCACACCTTTCGGCAACCTGGTCTGCGCATAATTCAGATACTCAAGCACACGGCTGCGAGCCCAATACATGTCGGTGCCATCTTCAAAAATAATATAGATGAGCGAGTAACCGAAGAATGAATATCCACGCACTACTTTGGCCGAAGGCACCGAGACGAGTTGTGTCGTCAGAGGATATGTCACCTGGTCCTCAACGGTCCGTGGAGATTGCCCTGGCAATTTCGTATAGACGATCACCTGGACGTCGCTCAAGTCGGGGAGTGCCTCGAGCGGGGTGTGCTGAATTGCCCAGACCCCGCCAGCCATGGCGGCGAGCGTGAAGAGGCAGACCAGTAGCAGGTTGGCAGTCGACCAGTCGATGATGCGCTTGAGCATGACGGTCAGTCCTTGTTGGGCAGGTTGTGCCCCGAGTGCGCGCCTGCCGGCACCTTCTTCTTCGCGGTGTCCTTTGCGGGCTTCGTCGCCGTGGGCTCTGTCATGTCCATGCCCGGCATACTGGCCGCCGGCCCCGCGCCTGCCTTGGGCGCCGCCGGTGCCAGTTTCGCCCCGGACTTCGGTGCCGTGGGCACGGTAATGTCCATACCCGGCATATTGCCCATGCCACCGAGCAGCGAGCTGAGATTCGATTCGGCATCCACCAGGAAAGTGGCCGAGGCCACTACCGTATCCCCGAGTACCACACCCGAAAGGATCTCGATCCGCTCGTCCGTCTCCATCCCGATGGTGACGTCGCGCGGCGCCAGCATGCCATCCGGGCGACGAACGAAGACCAGATTCCGCTCGCCGGTCGCGAGAATCGACGAGCGGGGTACACTAAGGACCGGCCCGGTAGCGGCGGCGAAGCTGAAGGTGGAATACATGCCTGGCTTGAGTGCAAGATCCGGATTTGGCAAGGTGACTCTGACGCGCGCCGTCCGGGTTTCGAGGTTGATTGTTGGATAGATGTAGGAAATCCGGCCGGTTCGGGGGCCACCGGGGAGGGCCGGGAACTCGGCGACGACCTCGCGGCCGAGTCGGACGGAGGGGAGGTCGCGCTCGTAGACCTCTCCGTCCAGCCAGACAGTGCTCAAGTCGGCGATCTGATAGATGGTCTCTCCGGCCATGATGCGTTGCCCGCCAAGGACCGACTTCTCTATCACAACGCCGTTGACCGGCGAACGGAAGGTGATCGCCTTCCGGATCTGACCAGACTCTTCGATCTGGCGAACCTCGTCGGGAGGCACTTCCCAGTAGAGAAGCCGGCGTCGGGCCGATCCGAGCAAGTCGTCGGAGCTCCGGATAGCATCAGTGGTCCCCGCCGCGACATCTCCACGGAGCCGTTTGGCCAGCAGCAACTCCTGCTCGGCGGCAACGAGCATCGGCGAATAGAGCGCGAAGAGTGGATCGCCGACCTGCACCGCCTGGCCGGTGAAGTTCACGTACAGCTGATCAATCCAGCCGTCCACCCGGGTTGTGACGGATTTCACTCGGGTCTCATCATAGCTCACGATTGCTACCGTGCGGACCACACGCTGGATGGGGCCACGCTGCACCGGCGCATAGGTCACTCCGATGCGGTGGGCTGCTTCGCTCGAGAGCATCACCACCCGGGCGCTGTCGGAGGTGGCAGCCGCCGCATGATCGTGGCTGGTCGTCTCGGCGGAAGGCGCGGACCGCGGGATGAGATTGCGAGTGACGATCACGGCCACCGCGAGCACGCCGACGAAGATCAAGATGGCACCGAGGCGCCGGACGCGGCCGTGCGCAGACGTTTGGAACGGCGAAGGCTCGGGCGCCGGAGCCGTCGGATCGCGGTGCATCGTCATCGTCCTTCTCCCGGCGGTGTCGCCGACTTGCTCGTCGTGGGATCGAAGAGGGGCTGTCCGAGTATCATTTCGAGTTCAGCGAGCGCGGTGCCCTCATCGGCTTCCAGCTGAAAGACCTGTTGACGATATCGATTGACCGTCATCTGGGCGTCGAGTAGCATCGGCAGGTCCACTTCGCCGACTCGGTATGCGGACAACGTGGAAGTGACTGTGGCAATGGCTTGCGGCAAGATGGTGCCCTGGTAGAGCGCGCGAAGCTCTCGACTCCTCCGAATCGACACCAGCAACTCTCCCACACGACCCCTGGTTTGGGCTCGCATCGCACCGAGTTCCGCTTCGGCACTCAGCCGCATGGCCGCCGTCTCGTCGCGCATCTTGAGTTGCCGTCGCCCGGCCCAGATTGGAACGGAAAAACCCACCATCAGGCTCAACATCCGGTCTGTGCCCCCCGCCATCGGCCGCTGGCCGTAGATGGCGCCGAGCTGCAAGTCGGGCCAGATCTCCTGACGGGCACGCCGTTGAGCAGCGACGGCTGCCTCGACCTCCAGGGCCCCGGCAGTGAGCATCGGACGACCCGCCAGCGCGAGCCGTTCCATTGAGTCGGGGGAGGCCAGGTCCTTGGGGTAGACAGGGAGTACTGGAGATGGGACAGGCGTATCTGACGGCCGGTCCAGCAACGCATTCAACCGCGCTGCGGCAGCATCTCGCATCGCGCGCATTCTCGCGATCTCCTCCGTCATGCGATCGACTTCGACCTGGGCCCGCAACACGTCAGCCTGCTTGCCCTGGCCGACAGAGTACATTGTCCGCGCCGTTGTCCCGATGTCGCGGAGCAGTCCCTGCGTGGCCAGCGCGACCTCGAGGCTGCGGTCAACCTGGTACAACTCGTAGAATGCCATGGCAGCACTGGCGCGCAGCTCCCAGCGGAGGTCTACGGCGCGCGCCCGCGCGGCCCCGGCCAAAGCGCCAGCCGCCCGCCCCGCGAGGCCAAGCTGCCCAGCGATTGGGACCATCTGCATCAGCTGTACTTGCGTCATCCCGAGCGGATCCTGGAGGCCAAGGCCGGGAAGGTTCCGGTTCATCAAGCCGAACTGGAACTGCGGGTCGGGCAGGGTTCGGGCGGGAACGATCCTGGCGTCGGCCGCCAAGGCCATCTGGCGGGCGGCTTCCAGACTGGGGTTCCGGGCTTCGACCGTCCGGAAGACCTCGGCAAGCGTCAAGCGAGGTGGCCCGCTATCGGAGATGGTCTGCGCCGCGAGCGGGGGCGCGAGCAACCAGAGTCCGAGAACCCACAGCATTGTCGTGCGCCAGACCGCGCTCCTCATCTGTCGCCTCCTCAGAGTTCATCGCCTCGTCGACCGGCATCAATGGTCGATCTGCAAGAGGGAAGATAGGTAGAGTGCTTTCAGCGACTGTGAACGACTGGTTAAGGAACGTTGATCCGGCGGGGCACCACCGACGGGATCTCTACGACGCGGTCATGGAGGGGGCGGTGGAGCGGGTGCGTCCCAAGGTGATGACGGTCACCGCGATCATCGCCGGCCTGCTGCCGATCCTCTGGAGCTCGGGAGCCGGAGCGAGTGTGATGAAGCGGATCGCGGCGCCGATGGTCGGCGGGATGGTGAGCAGCGCCGTGCTGACGCTGCTGGTGATTCCCGCGATCTACTCGCTCTGGAAGGAGCGGGAGACGACCCGCACTACTCCGCCGGCAGGAGACCGAGCTTGAGGGCGAACTGGACGTAGTCGGAGCGGTGCATCAGCCCGAGCTTCTCCTGGATCCGCTGCTTGTAGGTGTCCACCGTCTTCGGTGAAATCGACATCCGCAGGCCGATTTCCGGCGCGGAGAAGCCCTGGGCCACGAAGCGGAGCACGTCGCGCTCGCGGGGCGTGAGGCGGTCGAACTTGGAGCGGTCATCCGATCGCTCGGCCTTCTTGCGGAGGCCGCCGGCCAGCACCCGCGCGGCGGAGGGCTGCAGGTACGTGTCGCCGTGGGCGACGGCGCGCACCGCGTCCACCAGCTCGCGGTCGGCGGCGCTCTTCACGAGGTAGCCCGCCGCGCCCGCTTCGAGCAGCGGAACGAGGTAGTCCTCTTCGGCGTGCATCGTCAGGACGAGCACCCGCGTGCCCGTGCCCTTCGCGGCGAGCGCCTTCGTCGCCGCCAGCCCGTCCATCTCGGCCATCGTCAGGTCCATGACCATGACGTCCGGGTGGAGTCGCTCGGCCTGCGCGATCGCCTCCT
>JANYAG010000242.1 GCA_025361465.1 Gemmatimonadota bacterium | reverse complement strand
CCTCCTCCTTGGTGAAGTACTTGCCACCCTTCGACACGGCCGGCTCTCCAGTGCCGTCAATTCCTCCAAGCGCCAGCACGCGTAGGCCCAGCACTTCCGTGACTTCGGCAGTCGCGAGGTGCCGAATCAACCCGCGCGGGTCGATCGACGAACCCGAACGGACCAGTAGTTCGAAATCTTCATGGTTGCCCCGCGTGAACCAGACCGGCCGCTCGGCGATCCGCTCTCCCGCGATGTACGGTGCGAGCCCGAGTTCGGTGGGATCATCTACCACATAGCGCCGTGTCGCCTTGTCGAGCACGCTGTCGTAGCCGAAGACGCCGAGATCTCCCGCCTGTAGGATACCGGCGATCGGACCGTGCAAGAGTTCCAAGCGTCGGACAACGGCAAACAGCGCGTCGAGCGCTCCGTGGACATCGCCAGCCACGAGCAACTGCGTCATGCCGGCATCCGAGGTGCGTGAATGCTCCCGACTACACCCCGCCTTGCCTCGGCCAGCCACTCGCCAACCATCTGCCGGGTGGCTTGTGACACCTCCCTATTGTCCCGCCCCTTCACTTGGCCGAGCTGCCACTCCCGGCCATCCATGTGCAACTCGACCGTCGCGCGCTGCGGACGCAACACGCGGTAGATGTACAACGACCCGGTTTGCACCAGAGGTGCATACGCAGCCACACAGTGGTGCATCGCCATCCCTTCCTTGTCGAGATCGCTGGCCGACGTGATCGGCGTGATCGAGCCGTCCTTGAGTCCGGGAAAGGGCGGCGGCGGGAAGACGTCACGGGTGCGAATTTGTATCAGGGGAAATGGCCGGTTCAGGACCGGCTCAGGCCGCTGCGGCGCCCGCGGTCGCTGGTTCATCTGGTGCACCATCTCAGCGTGATCGGCCCGCACGGCGGCAATCGACCGATACCGCTCGAGTGGGCGCCGGAGAATCACCGCCATCCGCTCCAGATCCTGCAGGAGCATCAGGGTCTCGGGTTGAGCGTCATCTTCGCGGCGGGCGGCGACCTCCCGATGTAACGCCTCCGTCGCGAGTCGCCCACTTTCGGCAGCATCCAGCAGCAGAAGCACGCCGAGGTTGACTCTGGGAAGGTGGGTGAGGAGCCTTGCTGCCTGGGTGTTCGCGATCAATCGGATGAGGGCGACGATTGAAGCCGCCTGAATGGACGCCATCGGGAGCTTCCGGAGCAGCCGGACCGCCGCCTCAGTCTCCCCGAGGCCGAAACGCGCCGCCACGAGGCGCTGGCGGCCCGCCAGTAGCCGATTTACCTCCCCTTCAGCCAGCTGGGGGCGGCCTCCACCCAGGACCTCCGCGGCATGAGCCAGTACCCAAGCCAGCGCCGGGGTGCTCCGCACCAGGTCGAGCATGCTGGGGTGCCGCGCCACCGATCGGAGTAGCTGAAGATGCGGAGGCCGGAAACGGATGACCTGTTCCAAGACGTCCAGCGGGATCTGCCCCAGGAACTCCCGCCAGGCCACGGCAGACTCTCCCGCCTGTCCCCCAACGGGTGCCGGGGTCACTGAGAGCAGCATCAACTGCTCGGTCTCCCTTCGCCGCCGCCGGAATGGCTCAATCGGTGGCAGCACCCCGACCCATTCGTGGCGAGCGACCGACAGATCGATCCTCGGGTCACCTGTAGCCGCATCTGGCACGCGGTCTTGAAGGCCGTATCGGACGCCGAGATCCGGCCAAGGTGTCACTCGGCAGGTGCCGCCCTGGGGGAGGCCCACCTCAAGGCACCCGGCGATCAGGCGCGCCGATGGAAAGGGGATGGTCATCCTCCTGAATCCCCGAGGATCGGGCAAAGCACCTTCATGAACATTCAGGACGACCTGTGAAGTTTAGATGGTGGAGCTGGCAACAATCGCTACCACGTCGCGAGGGTGTCAACCGGTGACGCACCCGGTCACTGGCCCAGTGCGCGTCCATTTCAAGCAGGCAGTGAAGTTGACAAGCCATATCCCCTATGGCCCTGCGGAAGTTCTTCGGCAGCAGTATGCCCACGCAGGTCGAGCGGCAATCCCGCAACTTGTTGGGAAATCACCACGAGGGGTACGCGGAAGGGCCGCTTTGAGGCTTTGGGTTGAGATACCCCGATACGAACGCGATCACGAACCGGAGGTATACTTGGGTGAAACGTTGGTCTTGAAGCCGCATTTGGCACCTCCGTTGGCTATCCCAGAGCATCGAGACACCGAGGCAGCGTCTGGCAAAGTAGGCGGCGTCGAACCATGGAATTGACCGAACAGCCATCCGAGATCATGCAACGCATCCGAGCAATTCCGGCCACCCGGCGCGTCCTCGTACCCAACAACCTCAGCCAGGACGCTGCTGGCCTGGTAGCCACCGAGGTCCTGAGGCTGAGCGCCGAGAGTCAGGACGACATCCTCCTCTTTATTGCCACCGTGCGGAAACACCACCGCGGCGCTGGCCCTGGCAGACCTACTTAGATTGGCAACCACAGCCCCCACCGTGGGCGTGTTGTGTGGGACCGCGGCGACGTCGATTCCGGTCTTGCTCCAAGCATGCACCATACGTGTGCTGAGTCGGCATGCTGAATTGTCGCCGCGGTCCCTGACCATCGAGCATACCGCCACCTCACTCTTGTTCGTCGGCCTGGAGTCGCAAACAACGCGCGCACTGGAAGACGTTGAAGGAAACCTGGCCGCGACCATCCAAAAGCATGAGGCCATCCTGAACCTGCTCTCCGCACGCATTGGTCGGACGCGTGAGGATCTACAGGTGATGCTGGCCACGGAACCGGACTTGTCGGCTCCGGAAGCCGTCGCAGCGGGGTGGGCCGATGTCGTCGTCTGACCTCGTGCAGCAATCAGTGGGCGCGACCGCAGCTTCTTTCGATAGTGCGGACCTGCTCCGCGCGATGATATCTGGACGCTCGATCCTCCAGCCCGAGGAGCTGACAGATACGGCCGCCGCCGATGTGGTCGGCCGCTTGCACGAGTTTGCACGAAAAGATGAAAGTCCCGTGGCCATGATCCTGACCACCGACGGTAGCGACTATGGCGGAACTATGCTGGTCCTCGACCATATCCGGCTGTGCCCAGTGCCAGTGTTGGGCGTGGTTGTCACAAGTATTGGGGCGTTGACCACTGTGCTCTTGCAGGCTTGCACTACCCGCTTTGCCACCCGGCGCGCCTTGTTCGAGCTCTCAATGATGGGTGGTTGGTCCGACGCCAGTATCACACTGCATGCGCGCGTCGCGCCCGGTGAGGTTCGAGGGTTGCTGTTACGGGCAGCAGCGCGGAGGCGGTTGCGCTTTGACGCGTTGAGCGCCGCGCTCGCTGACAGGACCTCGTTTCCTGCGGCAGAATGGGACCGGCACGTCAAGGAGCGGGATGGCGTTAGCCTCGATGAAGCTCTCCGTGTCGGACTGATCGATGCCATCATCGACTGATCCCGGGGAGATGGCGAAAGCTGTCCGGCGCTTTTCTCTTCCCCATGTTGCACCGTGTCGAATCTTGGGTATCACAGGCAGGATCAAGCGCAGCAGCTGCATAGACCAGGCAGAAACGGTGCGCCGACTTGACCAGGAGGAAGACTCCCCAATTCTCTTCGTGATCGATTCCCCCAGAGGAGAGAGTACTGGCTGCGACGTTCTAAGCACGGTGATGTCTTTTTGCCGCTCCCCGACCATCGGGCTGGTCGTCTCCCGCGCC
>JANYAG010000238.1 GCA_025361465.1 Gemmatimonadota bacterium | reverse complement strand
ATCGCGACCACGGCGCCCTTGGTCATCGAGTAGGCGAAGCGATCGGCGAGCCCTGCTGTCCCTGCGACCGAGGCGATGTTGATGATCACGCCATGTCCGCGCTCCGCCATGCCACCCACGACCGCGCGCGTGCAGAGATAGAGGCCCTGCACGTTGACGCGGAAGAGCCGCTCGAAATCCTCTGGCGAGGTGGTCTCGACGTTGCCGATGTGCGAGACGCCGGCGTTGTTGACCAGGATGTCGAGCCCGCGGGTGGCCGCGATTGCCGCGAAGGTCGATTGTACCGCCGCGGCATCACTGACATCGCATTGGTGGGCAGTCGCCGCCGAGCCGAGCTCGAGCGCGGCCGCCTTCACGGCCTCGCCGTCGCGATCAAGACAATGTACATGAGCCCCAGCGCGGACGAACTCGGTGGCAATCGCCCGGCCGATGCCGCTGGCGGCGCCGGTGACGGCCGCCACCCGGCGGTGGAGCATGAACGCGTCACTCACAGCGATACTCCTCGCTTCCATGGTATGAAATCCCACTGACCGAGCCGCTCGGCGGCGGTGATGTGCCGGCCGCTCGCGGTTTCGATCACCAGGTCGAGAATGCGTTCACCCATCTCGTCAATCGTTGCTTCGCCCGACACCACCGCGCCGCAATCGATGTCAACGGTATCGGGCATGCGCCGGGCGAGTGCGGTGTGGGTGGCGAGCTTGATGACCGGCGCCACCGGGTTGCCAGTCGGGGTGCCGAGGCCGGTGGTAAAGAGGATGATGCTGGCGCCGGCCGCGGCCTGGGCGGTGGTGCATTCGACATCGTTGCCCGGGGTGCAGAGCAGGTTGAGTCCGGGTTTCGTCGCGCGGCCCGGGTAGTCGAGCACGTCGGTGACCGGCGCGGTGCCGCCCTTGCGCGCGGCCCCGGCCGATTTCATCGCGTCGGTGAGCAAACCGTCACGAATGTTGCCGGGCGAGGGATTCATCTCGAAGCCCGATCCAACCGAATGTGCCTGGGCGTTGTAGGCGCGCATCAACTCGGCGAAACGCACCGCCAGTTCCGGCTTGACGCAGCGCTCGATCAGCTCCTGTTCCGACCCGAGCAACTCGGGAAACTCCGCCAGCATCGTGGTGCCACCAAGCGCGCTGAGCAGGTCGGAGGTGTAGCCGATGCCGGGATTGGCGGAGATTCCGGAGAAGCCGTCCGACCCGCCGCACTTGAGGCCGACCGCCAACGCCGACAGCGCCGCCGGCGCACGCTCGACGCGATTGGCCTCGACCAGGCCGGCAAACGTCTCGCGAACGGCGGCCTGCATCAGCGCGTCCTCGGTGCCCAGCTGCTGCTGTTCGAAGGTCAGCAACGGCTTGGCGAACGCGGGCTCGCGGCGAGCAACCTCTTCGCGAAGGATGTCGACCTGTGCGTGCTGGCAGCCGAGTGAGAGCACCGTGGCTCCGGCGACATTGGGGTGGACCAGGTAACCGGCGAGCAGGCCGCAGAGGGCGCGGGTGTCCTGCCTGGTGCCGCCGCAGCCACCCTCGTGGGTCAGGAAGCGGATACCATCAAGGTTCGGGAACACTCGTTGCGCGGCGGCGCCGATGGCGTTGCCAGCCTCAGGTGACGGTGGAGCGATGTGCTCACCCGCGCGATAGCGACGGGCCATCTCGCGCACAGTGAGACGATGCAGCTCCGGTGCTCCGTAGCCCAGCTCGCGATCGAACGCCTCCTGCAGGGCGCGCACGTTGCGGTTCTCGCAGAAGACCAACGGCAGGACCAGCCAGAGATTCCGCGTCCCGACGCGCCCATCGGCGCGATGGTACCCATCGAACGTCCGACGCGCGAAGCGCGCGATGTCGGGAGCTCTCCACGCGCGGCCGACTGGAACGCTGAGGTCGATGTTCGCGGCGTCGTGGCGAACGTTGTCGGTGGTGAGTGCCGCTCCGCGAGAGATGGGCTGGGTCGCGCGACCGACCATGACACCGTACATGACGACCCGGTCACCGATGGCGAGATCGTGCAGCACCACCTTGTGCTTGGCCGGCACCGGGGTGACGAGGGTGAGGCGGCCGCCATCGTGTGCGATGGTCTCGCCGGCGGCCAGGTCGGTGAGCGCGACCAGGACATCGTCATCGGAATGAATGCGGAGTACTCGCCGCGGCATCACGCCTCGGGATTCAGGTTGGCAGACACGCGGAATCTAGCAGGGACGATGCAGGCATCGCCCCTGCTGGGCGTGTGATGTCGGACGGGTCGCCCCTGACTAGTTGTGGGGTGTATCGCGTCGCCGCGCGGCGACGTTATCGAGGAAGCGGCGCTCGTCGGCGGTGAGCGACGAGAGACCGGTGGAGTGAATCTTGTCGAGGACCCGGTCCACCTCCATCGCCTCGGCGGCCTGCAGGTCGGTGGGCGAGGGCATTGGGGCGCTCGGTGCCGGGGCGACGGCCCGGACCGGTTGGTGTCCCGCGCTGCCCTCAACACTTGCCGTCACGGTGGCCCGGGGACGGAACGACGGCATCTGCGGCATCTCGACCGGCCGGGCGATCCGCTGCACCGCAAAGTAGAGCCAGGCGGCGGCCACACCGCCGAGGTGGGCCAGGTGTGCCACATTGTCGCTGCCGAGCAGTGCGCCGACCGTGTCGAGCCCCACCAGAATCCAGATGAAGTTTCGCGCCCTGATCGGCACCGGGAAGGGAAAGATCATGATCTGGGCGTCGGGAACGAACTTCGCGAACGCGAAGGCGAGGCCGAGGATGGCCCCGCTGGCCCCGATGAACGGTGGCTGCGGCAGGAAGCTCTGCAGCAGCAGCGAGAAGATCGCCGCCCCGATGCCGCAGTAGAGATAGAAGACGATGAAGAGGCGCGACCCCATCCGCTGCTCGACGGGGGGTCCGAAGACAAAGAGCCCGATGGAGTTGGCCAGCAGGTGGAGGAGTCCACCATGCATGAACATGTAGGTGACGAACGTCCAGGGGCGGTGCAGGAACAATGCACCGGGATCGAACTGGAGAAGGGCCTCGAGCTCGGGCGAGGTGAAGATCGTCTGCTGCAGCAGCAACACGATGGCGTTGATCGCCAGCAGGCGACCAACCCAGGGGGTGATGCGGGGGGCAGCGAGATCGTTCATTCAGCCATCGTTCCTTGTTGGTGGTTGCCCCTCGTCCTGAGCGCAGCGAGGGACCTCCAAATCCGAGCAGTGTTGGAGCCTGAGGTCCTTCGCTACGCTCAGGACGAGGGACCCTGGGCTTTCGTTTCCAACGCCAAGGTGCAGATCCTCTCGCACAACTCCGGAAACCCGATCCCCACCGCGCCGGCCGACTGCGGCATCAACGAAGTAGACGTCAACCCCGGCAAGGTATTCACCTCGAGGCAGAAAAGGCGTCCACTGGGGGCGATAAGAAAATCAACCCGGGAGTAGCCGTCCAGCTTCAACGCCTGATGCGCGAGCAGCCCCAATTGCTGCACTTCCTGTGTCACGGTGGCCGCGATCGGGGCCGGGAAGATCTCCTCCGACATCCCTGGCGTGTACTTGCACTCATAATCGAACAGCTCGTGTTTCGGGATGATCTCGCCCACGGCGAGGGCCACGTCGCCCAGGATCCCGACCGTCAACTCCCGGCCAGCGATGAAACACTCGACCATCACCTCCGTGTCGTACTCGGCCGCCCGGGCCAGGGCAGGCCGCAGCTCCTCCGGCTGCCGCACCACACATAGCCCTACGGAAGACCCCTCCCGGCTGGGTTTCACGATCACCGGCCAGCCGAGGGAGTGATCGACCTCAGCGGCGGTGACGGGGGCGTCGGGGAGGTGCATCAGCCAGTCGGCGGTGGCCACTCCGGCAGCCCGGAAGAGCCGCTTGGAGACATCCTTGTCGAGCGCCAACCCGCTGCCGAGCGGACCGGACCCGGTGAAGGGAATGCCGGCGACCTCGAGCACGTGCTGCACCGTGCCGTCCTCACCGCGACCACCATGGAGGGCAAGGAAGACGACGTCGGCCGCGCGAATGGCGGGGGCGTGGATCATCTCCCCCAGCAGGAAGCCACGCTCGCGGGCCTCGAGGGCCTTGGTGTCCGGCCAGTCGACGCCAACCCGCACGGCGAGCAGTTTCGCCTCGGCCGCGGCGTCGAGGACCCCGACAGTGGTGTCCACCACGGTCACGGTGTGTCCCCGACTCCGCAGGGCGGCCACAACCTGTCGCGCCGACGCAATGGCGACGTCGCGCTCGGCGGAGGAGCCGCCGGTCAATACGCAGACCTTCATGATCGGTCACCCTGAGCGACATCACTCGCCCCATAAGTTGAGTCGTCCTGAGCGCAGCGAAGGACTTGCGTGGTTGCATGGCGCAGGGCGCTTGCGTCGTGTTGAGACGCATGCCCTTCGCGTTGCTCAGGGCGACTCCGTAGCATTTTCCTCATCGCCCGATCATCACGCGAAGGACATCATAGCGACTCACGATCCCGGCCAGCGTGCCGCCGTCGACCACCAGTGCTGCGGGACATTCCTGGGTAAGCATCGGCGCGAGGCGATCGAGCGTGAGGGCCAGGTCAACGGCGGGGAACGGCGCCGCCATCACATCGCGCACCGGGCGATCGAGCAGCGAAGGCTCGGCCATGGCCTGCGACATCAGGGTGTGCTCGATCAGCGAGCCGATGCACTGGTCGTGTTCGATCACCGGCAACTGGGAGACGTTATAGGTGCTCATCAGGTTGAGTGCCTGACGTACCTGGGCCGCCGGCGCCACCTGCACCAGTGCCGGTGCGTCGCCGCGCCGGCGGAGCAGGTCTGCCACGGTGGGCTTCGGCGTGTCGAGCAGCTGGTTTTCCTGCAGCCACTCGTCGTTGAAGACCTTGGAGAGATAGCGCTCGCCGGTGTCACAGAGAATGGTGACGACGCAGGCGTTGGGGTCATCGATTTCACGCGCGACCTGCATGGCGATGTGCAGGTTCACCCCGGTAGAGCCGCCGCTGAGGATCCCTTCCTCGCGCGCCAGCCGGCGCGCCAGGGCCATGGCGTCCTTGTCGGCGACCTGCCGGAATTCATCGACGATGTCCCACCAGCACGCGGTCGGCGCCTTGTCGCCGCCGATGCCTTCCACTTTGTACGGGGCGCCGTCGGTGCCGAGCGTACGGTTACGGTGATAGCCGGCGTAGAGTGAGCCGACCGGGTCGCCGCCGATGACACGGACTTTGGGGTTCTTCTCCTTGAGATACTTGCCGGTGCCGCTGACGGTGCAGCCAGTGCCGGCGCCGGCGATGAAGTGGGTGACCTTGCCCG
>JANYAG010000219.1 GCA_025361465.1 Gemmatimonadota bacterium | reverse complement strand
CCTTGGCCGGAGGGGTCTTGGCATGGGCGGTGGGGACAGCCGCCTTGAAGGCCGGGGGCACCGCCACCCGGTGTTCCGGAACCGGCGGGGTGGGGGTCAGCGCCTTTTTCGGCTTTTCCGCCACAGGAGCCGCGACCTTGGCCGGACGATGCGAAACAACCTCGCGAATCTCGGACAGAATGCGGTCCACTTCATCCTGGGTGAGGAGATTCCGTCGCACGCCAAAGCGGAGCAGCTCCTCCGCCTCGGCCGGTCGGAATTCCTCAAGACCAGCCCCCGCGCGGGAAAGCGCCACAATGGCGTTGGCCACCGGGCTGCGAAGGACAGCCGCAATCCCTGGCAGGGCTTCCATCAAGGACGAGATCTGGGGTGCAGCGAGCTCGGTCATTTATCCCCTCACGTTGGCGCGAAGTTGGGGTGCTGGAGGCGCCCCGTCAAGAGAACCCACCGCCCAACCACTTGACGGCTCCCCAATTTTGCCCTACCTAACACGGACCCCAAACAACTTCTGGACCCCCAGGGAGCCCCCCCCTGCGTGGAGAGAACTGGCCATGAGCCGTCGCCACGTCAAGGAGTTTCGGCCCGATGAGGCGTTGAGCCTCATCATTGCCGACCGTGAGGGCAAGAGCATGCGGTGCCCGTCCTGCGGCGGTGGCCCCGTGCTTCGTACCCCTTGTCGACCCGGCGAGGGCCCATCGGTTGCCGGCCGGGTCTCCCTGGAGTGCCCGGCCTGCGGGCGGCTGGTTGCCTACATCGACCGAACCGAGGCGACCGCCATCCGCTGATCGGCCGGGTGGAAGGCCTCAGCGCGGAACGGTGAAGAGTCGCTTCCAGCGCACTGTGCGGAAGAGGGCCATCGGCTGCCAGGCGTTCTGGTCGTAGCTGAAGTAGACCAGCTCCGGTCGGCCGCGAACGTTGACGCGGGGCAGGAAACCCCAATACCTCCCGTCGTAGGAACCGTCGCGATTGTCCCCCATGACGAACAAGGAGTCCTTCGGCACCACCACTGGGCCCCAGTGGTGCAGGTCGGGGGCGAAGTTGATCGGCACCGGCCCGGCAAAATGCTTCACCTGCCATTCGCGCATCTTCGCGCGCATGACGGGGTCTTCACTCCGGTCCGGCTCGCTGTTGACCGTGTACGGTTCCGACAGCGGCTTGCCGTTGCGGACCACGCGTCCATCCCGCATCTCGATCGTGTCGCCGGCGACACCGATGCACCGCTTGACCACCTTGAGGTCTTCCTCGACCGAGTCAAAGACCAAAATGTCGCCGCGCTGCGGTTCCCGCACGGCTGGCAGGTGCTTGTGGATGAACGGCACCTCCGCTCCGTAGAGGAACTTGTTGACGAAGAGGAAGTCGCCGACCAGCAGGGTGTTCTGCATGCTCCCGGAGGGAATGCGGAACGCCTCGATCAGGAACGTGCGGAGGAAGAGCCACACCACCAGCGCGATGGCGATCGACTTGATCCATTCATAGAACCAGCGCCAGAGCGCTGGTTTCCGCGGATTCGCCAATCTTCAGTTCTTCCAGTCTGCGATGAAGAGGTCCGTTTCACTCATGACCTTGCCATGCCGGTTGGAGGCAAAAATCAGCTTCTTCCCATCGGGTGAGAACATCGGGAAGCCGTCGAAATCCGGCGCGGTGGTGATCTTCTCGAGCTTGGTGCCATCGATGTTGATCAGGTACAAGTCGAAATTCCCGCTGCGGGGCTGCTCGTAGTTCGACGCAAAGATGATCCGTTTGCCATCGGGATGAAAGAACGGCGCCCAGTTCGCCCCGCCGAGATGGGTGATCTGGTGGGCATCGGTGCCATCAGCGTTGGCCACCCAGATCTCCAGCTTGGCGGGCCGGACCATCCGCTGGCCCAGCAGCTTGAGATAGTCCGCCGTGTCCTTGGCGGTGACGGGATACTGGGCCCGCCAGACAATCTTCGAGCCGTCGGGCGAGAAGAACGCCCCGCCGTCATACCCCAGCCGGTGCGTGATCCGCTTCATGTTTGAGCCGTCGGAATTCATGGTATAGAGCTCGATGTCCCCGTCCCGGGTGGACGTGAAGATCAGGTGCTTTCCATCGGCACTGGCCGTGGCTTCGGCGTTATAGAAGCCGTTGTTCGTCAGCTGGCGGATGTCCTTGCCGTCGGGGGTCGAGGTGTACAACTCGAAATGCCCCAGCGGCCAGACATATCCCAGTGACGCATCGAGCTTCGGGGGACACTTCGGGTCGTTTGCCTGGGTTGACGCGTAGATCACGCGCTTGTCGTGCTCGATGAAGTAGCCGCAGGTGGTACGGCCCAGCCCATTGGAAATCCGCTTGCGGTCGGAGCCGTCGATGTTCATGACGAATTCCTGATCACAACCGGTATCGACCGCAAACATCGCCTGGAAGACCAGGCGCTTGCCATCACTCGAAAAATACGCCTCCGCGTTATTGCCGCCGAAGGTCAACTGCCGGATGTTGGCGAGGTGTGTCTCGCCCGGCTCCGGCGCCCAGAATACCGTCGAGGCCTTGGTGCCGCCCTGGGGCGTGGCCGACGGCGCGGGCTTCTGACCGGCCTGCGCACAACTCACCAGCGCCGCGGCGCCCAGTACTCTCACGATGGCACGAATCTGAGACCTCCTTGTGTTGTCGTTCACGTTGCCTCCAGCCGTGCACGGCTCACCCACCTGCACGGCATCTCCCGGGACCTGCGTTCTCGCGGCGGCACCCTCGATGGCCCGCGGCTCGGGGGGAAATCTGCCGCCATCCGCCCGCCAGAGTGCATCCGTACGACTGCGGAGTCAGGGAACCCTGACAGTGGCCAGTTTCGGCATCGCCATGAACCGCCGCACCGGGGCATTGGCGCCCTGGTTCAGCCCCGCATCGAAAAAGTTCCAGGTGAAGTAGCTGTCCTCTGACGCCGGCTCGAGCAGGAACGCCACGAGCCCGCCCAGGCGCTGGTTGGTCGATACCACGAAACTCCCGGCCGCCACGGTATCGGTGCTCGCCGCCGCCCAATGGCCGTCAAGCACCGGGGAGCAATGTCCCTCAAACCGGCGCGACGGACGCATGATGGTGTCGACGGGGAAATGCATGACCGGGCCGATCCACCGCGCCGAGGTCTTCTCGACGATGACGCCCTGACGCCGCAAGCGCTCCACCACGGGGCTGAAGCGGCCATCGAAGACATAGGCCGCAGGACGGGCTTCCTTCCGGACCGGATCAAGCCGGTCGAACACCTGCATGGAGACGCGCGTGACCTCACCGGTGCTCTCGGTCTGGCCGCGCCGTCCGCCACCGGCACCCCCGCGCCCCGCACCAGCGCCGGCGCCGCCACGGCCACCGCGACCCCCGGCGGCACCGGCAACCGGTGTCGCACAGACGCCGATCGTGTCCTGAATGACCGGTGCACGGACGAACGGGGCCAGGGTGTCACGCGCTGCGGCTTCGACGGTGCGGGTGACCGCCACGAG
This sequence comes from Gemmatimonadota bacterium, assembly GCA_025361465.1. Classification (GTDB taxonomy): domain Bacteria; phylum Gemmatimonadota; class Gemmatimonadetes; order Gemmatimonadales; family GWC2-71-9; genus Palsa-1233. Next base: position 19,275 of record JANYAG010000219.1, on the reverse strand, counting down.
CACGGTATCCATTCTCGGTTTCGAGGCATTGACCTGATTGCCGCGCACGACAACGGAGTCCGGTCGTGCAGCGGCGGTCTGACCCTCATGGCGACGCATCTCGGCCTTGTGCTCATTGAGGTAGCGCAGCGACTCCAGCACAAAGGCGTAGGTTGCCTCGATGCGGCGCGGGAACGAATCGTGGCTCATCGCCTCGCTCAGGATCGACAGGCGCGTCATCCCGGCCAGGTTGGTGCCATACCGCGGCGTCGACTCGTAGGTGTCCCACCGCGTTGGTGGCGTACCACTCCCGAAGTTGCCATAGGGGTAGGTCTCGAAGTGCGCACGCTCGCGCACGCGCTGGCGAACCATCTCGAGCACGGTGTCCTGCACCCACGAATTGGTCGGCGTGCGATTGGCGTTCAGTCCCGGCGACCACGTCAGCGCATATCCGTGGAAGCTGCCGTCGGTGGTGTGCAGGTCCATGAAGAGGTCCGGATCCCAGGTGCGGATCAGGTCGAACGCACCACGGGTCTCGGGCGCCTCCTGCTTGACATAGTCCCGATTGAGGTCGTACCCCTGGCCGTTGGGACGGACGCCGACGATTGCCGGGCCCTGTTGCTCGCCGCGATTGCGCCACTCGGGGCCCCACGCCTCGTTGCCATCGGTGTTGTAGATCGGCACGAAGATCACGATCATGCTGTCGAGCACCGGCTTGAGCGTGCCGAGGGTGAGGTCGCGCATCAGCATCTGCACGGCCTCCTTCCCTTCCACTTCCCCGGCGTGAATGTTCGCCTGGATGTAGTAGATCGGCTTGCCGGTCGCCTTCGCGGCGGCGGGCGTTGCCACCATCGGTCGGGCCAGGATCAGATACGGAATCCGCCGTCCCTGCGGCGACGTCCCGAGCGTGCCAGTGCGCATGAGCGCTCCGCGGTGGCCGAGCGAGTCGATGAACGCCATCACGTCGGCGTAGCTCGACGTCTGCGCTCCCTTGGTGCGTTCCGGCGTGGTCAGCTGTGCGGCAAGCGGTGCACCCAGCAGCCCCAAGGCAAGCAGCGCGATTCCAGTTGTCCGGCGACGAGAGAACATCTAGTGCTCCAGCGGGAGAGGAGAAACACGCAGGCGACGATGGACATCAAGCGCGGCCCCACCGTCAAACACGAACGTCACTTCGGGAATCACCGCGGCATTCACCGGCCGCACCAGCGTCAGCGGGGACCAGGTGCTCTTGTCCGCCAACCCGGAGACCCGGGCGAAACCGTTCAGGTCATGCAGCAAACGGGTCAGCCGATCCCGGACCACCGTCGCATCATGGGCCCGATCGGCCGCCGCGCGGACTAAACGATAGCCGAGTGCGTGCGGATCGTCGCTGGTGCGTTGCTGGAGCGCCAGCCGACGGGCCTGGCTGATCGCCAGCAGGACCGGCGCCTGGTCTCGGCACGGCGCCAGGATCAGGTCGGTGGCCCACTCCGCCGCCCCCTCCGCCAGCCAGGGGTCGTCTTCGAGGAGGCGGATTTCGTCGGTGTTTTCGAGGAGGGCCGGTGCACGTCCTTGCAGGCGTCGGCCGAAGAGAATCAGGTGCTGCCACTCATGCGTCAGCGTGGCGATCGCGAGCATTGGCGGGATGCCGGGATCGATGAGGACCCCGTCCAGGGTCTCCAGCAGATTGCCGCCGTGCGTGCGTGCCTCAACCGCCGGCGAAGTCAGGTAGCGAGAACGGCCGCCGCTGATCACCCGGAACGGCTCGCCCCAGTCGAGGGTGCGCCAGGCGCGCAGTACGTCATAGCGATCCCCTCTGTCCCCTGTTGCGTCGAGCCAGTCGCCAGCGATCGCATTCGCCGGCTTGATGAGGCGGCCGATGATCGGGGCAACCGATGGTCTCGGGAACGCCTCGGGGGCGCCGAAATACCCGAACACGATCGATGGCAGCGGCAGCGGCGCCTTGCCCCAGAAGGCGGAGACCAGCTGCATCGGCGATCGATCCCCCTGACGCGTGGCCACCCACGTCTCGGTCATCAGCCAGCGGACGGCGTTGAGCCACCAAAACCTGGCGTCATCATACCCGCGCATCAGGGCGCGCGTATCGGCCACCCTCGCTGGGTTGACCGCCTCAAGGGAATCAAGCCGGAGCGCAAACAGCGAGTCGCTCTTGAAGCGCGACCAGAATCGCCAGGCGACTTCGAGCTCGGCGGTGGAATCGAGTGGCGCCGCGCTTCGAGGGGCCAGTGCCAGGATCGGCGCCATCGCCTGCTCCAGCTGGAAGCCGGGCCGCACCCGGAGCGCGACCTCGATGGCCATGTCGTGGAGATCCACCCGGAGTCCGCGCGGTCCGCGGAAGAGCTGCCGGAAGCCGTGCTGCGCCGCCGGGGTCTTCTCGATCGCCTCGAGCGCGCCAACGATCGATCCGTGGACGGATCGATCAAGGCCAAGCTGAATCTGCTCGGAGCGCGCGAGGAGCTGGTCGCCGCGCCAGGAGGCGAAACCCGCGGCCTTGGCCAGCGCAAGGTATTCGCCGCCGAGGCGCCCCGTATCAGGCAGCATGGCGCGCCAGGCACCGGGCACCTTGATCTGCGCCACGTCACTTCCGGTCTGGAGCTGTCGCACGGTCAGTCGGGGGGGAACCGGCCAACGCCGGGCGCCGGCCCGGATCGGCTGGGCATTCCAGGTGAAGAGTGAGCCGTCGAGGTCCATCATCGTGCCGGCCATCTTCCCGCCGGCGATGACACCGTTGAAGTGGCGATGCGAGGAGGCGAGCGAAAAGCTGATCTGCGAATCGTTGCGGACGAGTTGTTCGAGGGGCAGGAAGAAGCTGTCCGCACTTTCGAGCACGACCTTGCCTGCCCCTCCCTCAAACCGCAGCTCACCATGTTCGATGGTGGCCGGGCCGTCGATTTCCAGCTCCCAGCGCTCGGCCGCTTTCGAGCCCGGGGGTGCCGGCCCGATCACGACGAGGAGGGCCAGCAGCGCCTTCCGCATCATGGCTCGTGGACCGCCGGGGGCCGGCGGTTGATGTCGGTCGGCTTCACGGCGGCGCCCTCGACCAGCCGGTCCTGCCCGCCGATCACGACACGATCTCCCACATCGACTCCCTTGAGCACCTCGACGAAGCCGGGCATGCGGACGCCGAGCTCGACCTCGCGCCGGGTGGCCTTTCCATCGGCGACCACCCACACCCATGACGCCGATGCGGTGGGTGAGATCGCCTCCTCGGGGATGACGGTGGCATGCGGACGCACTCCGATCGTGAGGCGCGCCTCGATGAACATCCCGGGTTGCAGGCTGCGGGCGCTGTTGGCCGTGAGGGCCTTCACCGTGATAGTCCGGCCCGGCAACGTGATGACCGGGTCCACAAAATCGACCTGCGCATCGAATCGCTTGCCCGGGAGTGCGGCGACATGGAATTCCACCTTTGCGCCCCGTCGGAGTTCGGCGGCATAGCGTTCGGGAACCGAGAAGGTGGCGCGCGCCGGCGCGATGGTCTGCAGCGTCAGCAGCTGCGTGCTGGTGGTGACGTAGTCGCCCAGGGACACGCGACGCTGGCCGACCACGCCGGCGAACGGCGCCAGCACCGTGGTGCGCGTCAGCCGCAGCTGGAGCAGATCGAGTGATGCCTTCGAGCTGCGTGCCGCGGCCTCGGCGCGCTCCAGGTCGGCCGGGGCGGCCGCCTTCTGCCCCAGCAGCTGTCGGGTGCGATCCAGCGCCTGCCGGGCGAGGTCAAAGTCGGCCCGGGCGCGCTCGACCTGCGCCTTGAGCTCGGCGTCATCGATCTTCACCAGCGGTGCCCCCTTCTCGACGATCGCGCCTTCCTGAACCAACAGGTCGACGAGGCGTCCCTCCACATCGGGGCGCAGCTGGATCTGCTGGATCGCCTCGATCTGTCCGGTGGCGACGATGGCGTCCACGACGGTATCCGCGAAGGCGGCGCTCACCTCGACGGCGGTCGGCGGCGCTCCCGAAGGACCCATGCCACCGCCGGGAGCATTGTTGCCTGGCTTGCCGCCGCAGGCGCTCGGGAGGACCACGAGAGCCCCTACGAGCAGGATCATTCGCACGGTCACGGAGTGCTCCGATCGGGAACGGTGGAAAGTCGACGGCCGAGCAGCACCTCGAGCGAGGCCCGGGCGAGCCGCACGCTGTAGCGCGCCTGCACCACGTCGGCCTGGGCCTGCACCAGCTGCGCCTGGGCATCGAGCAGCTCAAGCACCGTGGCGGCCCCGGCACGATAGCGGGCTTCCTGTACCCGGAAGATCTCACTCGCCACGGCGACACCGGTCAGGGCACTGGCCAGCGAACCGCGAGCCACGTCGTAGCCGGTGTAGGCCTGGGTCACATCATGGCGCGTCGACTGCTCGAGATTCTGTCGCGTCGCCGTCGCAAGCGTCTGGTTGGAGCGCAGCACGGCCAGCGCCAGCTCCCGCTGCGCGCCATCCCAGAGTGGCAGGGAGATCGTGAAGCCGGCGGTGCGACGCGTCGTCAACGAGGGAAAGAACTTCGAGTCGAACTTGCCGAGCGAGGCGGTGAGCGCGACCGTGGGGAAATAACTGCCGACCCGAGCGCGCACCTGGTACTCGGCCGCGCGCTCGTTGGCGCGCGCCTGCAACCACGCGGGACCCTGCGTCGCCGCGTATCGCACCGCCTCATCGAGCGAGAGCGGCAAGGGAGGCGGCGGCAGCGTGTCGAGCGGCGCCGCGTCTGCTCCGCGCTCGTTCCCGATCCGTCGCCCGAGCTCGAGCTGGTTGACCACCAGGTCCGCCTGCCGCCGCTGCACCTCGGTGCCCGCGCGCTGCACCTCGAGCAGCACCTGGAGTGAATCGGACTGGACCGTGGCGCCGCTGACGACCCGTGCCCGCGCGGTGCCCAACTGCTCCTGCGCGCGCAGCGACCGTTGTTGCCCGACGTCAAGCAACTCGCGCGCACCGAGTACGTCATAGTAGGCGCGCTCGACCTGCGCCGCGACGGTGAACCGCTCGCTCAGTTCGCCGGCCTGCGCGGCTTCCAGGGCGGCGCCGCTCCGCTTCGCCTCGGCGAAGTTCCGGCCGCCATTGAACAGTTCGTAGCGCGCGTCGAGCGAGGCACTTGCCGTCGAAGATGCCGGCTGCCCGGTGCCGATATTGAACTGCTGGGTCGACAGGACGGTGTAACTGGTGGTCGCGTTGACCGTGGGCAGGAAGAACGCCAGGCGCGCGGTCCGGCGGGCGGACTCGGCGTTGTCGACCTGCACCAGCGCCTGCACATAGCCGGGGTCGAGGCGCACGGCACGCTGGAGTGCTTCGGCCAGGGTCACCACGGGGATCGTGTCGGCTCGAGCACCCAGCGCCGAAAGCAGCACGGCCAGCCGGAGGATGATCATGGCGCCTCCCCCGGCACGACGACCGGAATCGTCGCGGTTTGGCGCGTCCCGGTGAGTCGTTCGAGGAGCAGCCAGACCGTGGGCACCACGAACAGGGTCAACACCGTCGAGAAGACGATGCCTCCGACGATCGCGTACCCCAGCGGCCGGCGCGCACCGGAACCGGCGCCGATGCCAAGGGCCACGGGCAGCGCGCCCATGATGGTGGCGACCGAGGTCATCAGGATCGGCCGCAGCCGGACCCGCCCTGCCTCGAGCATCGCATCGACCAGGTCGCGCCCTTCCGCCTTGAGCTTGTTGGCACAATCCACCAGCAGGATCGAGTTCTTGGTGACCAGGCCTACCAGCAGGATCATGCCGATCTGCGAATAGAGGTTGATGGTGGCGCCCACCAGCTTCAGGGTGAAGATCGCCCCGATCACGGCCAGGGGCACCGCCATCAGGACGGTGAACGGATGCACGATCGACTCGAACTGGGACGCCAGCACCATGAAGACGACCAGGATCGCCAGCCCGAAGGCGAAGAGCAGCTGGTAGCCGCTCTCCGCGAGCTCGCGCGACTCGCCGCCAAGCGCGACGGAGGTGGCAGCCGGCAACTCGGCTTTCACCAGGCCACGCAGTGTGTCGATCGCCTCGCCGAGAGTATAGCCGGGGGCGATCGCGGCCGAGAGCGTGAAATTGCGCACCCGGTCGAAGTGCGCGATGGCCCGCGGCCCGGTGGTCTCGGTGATGTGGGCGAGGGCATCGAGGCGGACCAGCGCATTCCCGCGACCGCGCACGAACAACGACGTCATGTCCTGTGGCGTGACGCGCCGGGTCCGATCCAGTTGCAGCAGCACGTCGTACAAGTTGTCCGCGCGGGTGAAGGTCCCCGTGCGCGACCCGCCCAGCATCGTCTGCAGCGTGGCGGCCACGTCGGCCACCGGCACCCCGAGGTCTTCGGCGCGATCACGATCAAACGAGACGGTGAGCTCCGGCTTGTTCACCTTCAGGTCGGTGTCGACGTTGACGAGTCCGGGAATCGCGCGCGCGACCCTGAGCAGCCGATCGTTGCTGGCGAGGAGCGAGTCGTAGTCGGAGTTCTTCACGATGAACTGGACCGGGGAGCCGCCACCGCCCACCGCCGACGGCGACGCGGCAAACGCCATGACGCCGGAGATGGCGCCGAGCTTCGGACGAAGCTCAGAGAGGACCGCCTGCACGTCACGGGTGCGATCTTCCCAGGGCGTCAGCAGGCCGACGACGAATCCCCCGTTGGGCGAACTTCCCCGGCCCACGATCGAAAAGACGTGGGCGACCTCGGGCGTGGTCCTGAACGCCTCCTCGACGCGGCGCTGGTACCCGTCGGTATAGCCGATGGTCGATCCTTCGGGCGCGAGGACGGCGGTGAAGATCACGCCGCGATCGTCCGCCGGGATGAACTCCCGCTTGAGGGAGAGCGCCACCACGACCGTCAGGCCGAGCAGTACCGCCATGAAACCCAGCACCATGGCCGGCCGCCGCAACACGCCCACGAGGGTCCGGCGATAGCCCGTGGCCAGCCCCACGAAGCCGCGTTCCAGTGCCTGGTAGAACACGCCATGGCTCGGGGGCACCCGCAGGATGCGGGCGCAGAGCATCGGGGTGAGCGTCAGGGCCACGAAACCCGAAATCAGCACCGACCCGGCAACGGCGACGCCAAATTCGTTGAAGAGCCGGCCGGTGTTGCCCTGCAGGAAGGCCAGCGGCACGAACACCGCCATCAGCGAGGCCGTCGTGGCGATGACCGCAAAGCCGATCTCGCTGGTGCCGCGGCGCGCCGCCGTGACGGGATCCTCGCCCAGTTCCTCCTGGTGTCGATAGGCGTTCTCCAGCACGATGATCGCATCGTCAACCACGATGCCGATCGCGATGGTCAGCGCCAGCAGGGTGAAATTGTTGATGGAGTACCCCATGGCGTACATCACCGCGAACGTCGAGACGATCGACGTGGGGATGGCGAACGCGGGAATCAGCGTGGCGCGGAAGTTCCGGAGGAAGAGGAAGATGATCACGACGACCAGCACGGCCGCTTCCAGCAGGGTCCGCTCGGCGTCGGCGATCGAGCGCTTCACGAAGACCGACTGGTCGAACGCGGTGGTGAGGCTCACGCCGGGTGGCAACTCGGCCTGAATGCCGGGGAGCGCCTCGTGAATCGCGTCCGACACATCGATCAGGTTGGCCTTGGACTGCCGAACCACGCCGATCCCCACCGACGAATTGCCGTCGAAGCGGATGGCGGAGCGATCATCGGCCGGTCCGAGTTCGACGCGCGCCACATCGCGGAGCTTGACGAGCGCCCCATTGCTGCTCGAGACCACGAGGTCGGCGAACTCCGCCGGCGTGCGGAGCTCGCCCAGCGAGCGCACGGTGAATTCGCGCTGGGTCGACTCGATCCGCCCGGCCGGGACCTCGACATTGTGCGAGCGGATGGCCGCGGCCACGTCCTGCACCGTGAGGCTGCGCGAGGACAGGGCGTCCGGATCAAGCCAGACGCGCATCGAATAGCGTCGCTCGCCGATGACCTGGGCGCTGCCGACGCCCGAGACGGTCTGCAGCCGCTGTTTCACCACCCGGTCAGCGAGGTCGCTGAGCTGCATCAGGTCCATCGACGGCGAGGCCAGCGACAGGTAGTAGAAGGGCTGCGCGTCGGCTTCCTGCTTCGCGATGATCGGCTCGTCGACGTCCACCGGCAACCGGCCCCGGACGCGGTTGACCTTGTCACGGACGTCCTGAGCGGCCGACTCGATGTCCCGCCCGAGGTTGAATTCCAGCACGATGGTGCTTGCCTGCTCGGCACTCGAGGACGACAGGGTCCGCAGTCCCTGCAACGTGCTCAGTTCCTCTTCCAGCACATCCGTGACCGAAGATTCCATCACCCGCGGATTGGCCCCGCGCAGGGTGGTGGTGACCGAGATGATCGGCGGGTCGACATCGGGAAGTTCCCGGACGGTCAGGCGCTGGTACCCGAGGGCGCCGAACAGCACCAGGGCCAGCGACAGCATCGAGGCGAAGACCGGCCGGCTGATCGAAACGTCCGAAAGGCGCATGAAGGGTCCTATCTTCCGTCTGGAAGATGATCGTCCGACCTATCGAGCTGCGCAGATCCGGTGGGGACCTGGCAGGAGGAGCATGTCATGGGCGCCAAGCTGTCAACCCAGCAACAGATACGATCCGCCTGGCTCGCCACCCTGCCACCAAAGTTCGCGAAGATCCGCAAGGGCATTGAGCTGATGTCAACCAACCACGCCGACGACAGCGCGGTCCGTGCGCTGATCCGGCTGCTGGGCGAACTCAAGGCCCAGGCGGGCGGACTGAGCGTGTCCTCGCTCGCCGAAACCTTCGGCTACATGGAAACCCTGCTGCGTCGTGGTGGCGGCCAGCAGCTCAAGGTGCGAGGCCTCGGTGAATTGCTGGGCAGTGCCACCATCAACTACGAGGGGGCAGTGCGAGAAGCCACTACCCCCGAACGCCTCGATGACGCCGAACCTGAAGCAGACTCTATTCCTTGAAAATCTTGTCCAGGATCGGGGCCGCGGTAAAGGCAAACATCGACATGATCAGCACGGTGATCAGGAGCGACACGTAGGTGAGCGCACCGATCAGCGCCCCCGCTCCGACCACCGCCATGACCATCCCGAGATAATAGAGCATCCTGAACCTCCGATAGGGCGAAAATACTAGCACGAACGGGTCGGACCCCGCAACCGCGCTGGCGCCAGCTGACGCCCTCCCTGCCACCGACCCGACCCCACCCCTAGCCACCGCGCATCCGTTCCAGCACGTTTCGCCGCATGCAGGAATCGATGCGACTCGCCTCCGATGCCGAACTCGCCGACGTCATCTTCCAGGCGACGGTCACCGCCGGGCTCGTCGGTTTCGCGCTGCTGCTCTACCACCGCTTGCGCCAGCCCTGGCTGGCGTGGTGGGCGGCGGCTTGGGGGCTCTACACGGTGCGGCTCGGTGCCATCATCGCGTTCCTGGCGACCGGGAAGCTGACCTGGCTCTTCTGGCACCAGGTCGCCACCGGCTGGGTCGCCCTGGCCATCCTCTGGGCCGCGCTGGTCTTCTCGCGCAACACGCCGTGGCGCCATGGCTACGCCGCCTTTGGACTGGTCCCGCTCCTCGGGGCCTGGCTCGCGGTTTCCTTCCTCGACCAGTTCATGCTGGTCGCCGTCCCCATGGTCGCCCTGATTTCCGGGGCGACGCTCTGGACCTCGTGGGTGTTCTGGCGTCACAGTCGCCGCGCCGATTCCGGCGGTGCGCGGTTCGTGGCGGTGGCCTTTCTGCTCTGGGGCCTGCATCACCTCGACTATCCCTTCCTCCGCGCCCAGGGAGCCTGGACGCCGTGGGGATACTATCTCGACATCCTGTTCGAGCTCGCCGTCGGGGTCGGCTTCGGACTGATGGTGCTCTCGGAGCTGGCCACTCGACTCGAGGAACGCACCAGCGAACTGGCCCATCTCTCCACCCGGATGGTGCGACACCACGAGGAGGAGCGGCGCCGCCTGCAGCGCGACCTGCACGACGAGACCGCCCAGACGTTCTCGGCCGTCAAGATGGAAGTCGGGATGCTGCGAGAAGGCGCCGACGTCGTCGCGCGCGATCGGCTCGACCATGTGCTCGCGCTGGTGGACGGTGGCATCCGCGGCATCCGGCGGGTGATGCATGACCTCCGCCCCGCCCTGCTCGACGACCTCGGCCTCCTGCCGGCGATCCGCTCGCTCGCCGACGACGTCCGCGAGCGCGGTGCTCTCTCGGTGGACACAGAACTCCCCGTCAGGCCGCCACGACTCACGGCCGACGCCGAACTCGCCCTCTTCCGGGCCGCGCAAGAGGCGCTGGCCAACGTCGTGCGCCATGCCGAGGCATCACGGGTCACGGTACATATCCGGATTGACGGCCCGCTGCTGCGCCTTACTGTGCGGGACAATGGTCGTGGCCTGGCCAAGGACGCCGCGCCGGAGGCCAGCCAGGCCAAGCACGTTGGACTTGCCGGCATGCGGGAACGGATCATGGCCCTCGGCGGCAGCGTGGACGTCCAATCGGTGGTACCATCCGGAGTGCTGGTGACGGTGGAGCTGCCGCTCGAGGAGGATGTGTGACCGATCCCATGATGGAATCCGAGGTGACCGAAGTTCCGATCCGCGTCGCCGTGGTCGATGATCACGCCGTGGTGCGTGAAGGCATTCGTCGGGTCCTCGAAAGTGATCCGGGCATCCTCGTGGTCGGCGAGGGGGCGGACGGGGATGAGGCGCTGGCGCTGGTCGCCAAGGAGGATCCCGACGTCCTGGTGATCGATGTGGCGATGCCCGGCCGCAACGGCCTCAAGATCGCGGCCGAACTTGCCCGAATTGGTGCGCCGACCCGGGTGCTGGTGCTGTCGATGTACGACGAACCGGAGTACATCCTCCAGAGCGTCACCGCGGGTGCTCGCGGCTACCTCCTCAAGGACTCCTTGCCGGCAGAACTGCGGCGGGCGGTCCGGGCCGTGCATCGCGGCGAGCTCTTCTTCCCGCCGGAAATCGCCGCCCGGCTGGAACAGGCCCGCAATGCTCCGCCACCGTCGTCACCGCTCGACGTACTCACCCCCCGCGAGCGGGTGGTCCTGCTCGGCATCACGCGCGGCGAAACCAACAAGGAGATCGCCGCTCGTCTCGGGATCTCGCATCGCACCGTGGAGACGCACCGGGAGAGCCTGATGGACAAGCTGGAGATCCGGACCGTTGCCGGGCTGACGAAGCTGGTGCTGGAGGAGGAGCGGAAGTAGGAACGGGTGACAACGCTTCGCGCCGGTGCCAGGGGACCCGGAGCCGGGGGGATGCGTGAGTGTCTATCTTGCACCTGAGTCCTTGACGGGGAAGCCTGCGACCTGAATCGGGTGCAAACATCCACTTACCATGGAATACACGCCTGCTCCCCTCGACACCTCGCGCGTTGCGATCGGCTCCGAGCTCGCGCAACTCACCGAGTTGCTCTCGCGCAATGCCCACGATGTCTGGGCGCGCCAGCGCCTTGCCGATGGCTGGCGCTGGGGACCCGAGCGCAACGACGCCCGCAAGGAGCACCCCGGCCTCGTCCCGTATGATCGGCTGTCGGAATCCGAAAAGGAGCTCGACCGCCAGACGGCCATGGAGACACTCCGCGCGATTCTGTCCCTCGGGTTTCGCATCGTGCCCCCGGAAAGCCGGGCCCGGTGATTGGACCGGCCCCGCTCCCCGACCCCGGCCGTGAGAGCGTAGCCGAGGGCACGCCGCCATCCGCGCCGCTGAGCGCGGGCGACATGGTCGACGCCGCCGGGGAGCTCGCCTTCTGGACGCCGCTCCCGCTGGCCGAGTGCGCCCCGATCTCAGATGCGTTCTGGGCCGCGGACGGCGAAGCGCTCCGGAACCAGCGCTGGCACCGCCGCCATACGGTGACCGCGACCCTCTGCGGCGGCGGCGCCGTGCTCATCGGCGTGTGGATCCTTGGCTTCGAGACTCATCTGGGCCGCCTCGGGCCCATCCGCGTGATCGAATTGGGCCTGGCGGGCCTGGTGCTGCTTTCGATCGTCTCCGGGCTGGTCTTTCAGCGCAAGAACCGCTGGCTGCTGCATCGGCACAGGGCGGAGCGGCTGCGCCTACTCAAGTTCGAGTTCCTGATCACCCCGTCGGTCTGGCTCGACGATCCGCTCCATGGCGCGAAATGGGTGACCGCGCGCGTGGGCGAGATCGAGGCGGCGCACGACCGGCGCGCCCTCGTGGAGGCCGTCTCCACGGCGCAGCTTGCCGCGGAGGTGACGCCGCCGCACCTGCCGTCGTCCGTGCTCCTCAAGCTGGTCGAGTACTACCTTGGCAAGCGGCTGAATCCCCAGAAGGAGTACCTCGCGAATCGTGCCCAGCGAAACGATTTCTGGGACAGCACGCTCGCCCGCAATTTCAATACGACCCTGTTCTTCGCCAGCGTCCTGGCGGTGGCGGTACAGGACGTCATCAACCTCAGCTGGCCGTCCACGGGCGTCCTCTCGGTGATCGTCGCCACGCTGGGCGCCGCATCGCTTCCGGTCATCGCCTCGATGAATCGTACCCTGCGGTCGGCGTTCGAGTTCTCGCGCAACCGGAGCCGGTTCCACGCCGCGCACGATGCGCTGTCCAAGCTCGAGCAGCGGCTGACGCATCACCTGCTCTGGGGGCGTGTCGGTGAGCTCCCGCCGTCGGACGAGGCCGTGATCCTTCGCGAGCTCGAGCGCTGCGAGTCGCAGCTGCGCACGGAGCACGTCGAGTGGCTCAGGCTCATGGTCGACGCGGAGTGGTTCGGGTAACGCCGTGACCTCATACGATGTGTTCATCAGCTATCGCCGGGAAGGCGGCGCGGCGGAAGCGCGGCTGATCCAGTCGGCGCTGCAGGCGCGGAACGTGCGGGCGTACCTCGACGTCACCGAGCTTGGCCGCGGCTATTTCGACGACGCGCTGCTCAGGGGCATCGAGCAGACTCCCAATTTCGTGGTGATCCTCTCGCCGCACGCGCTCGACCGTTCCGAGAGCGACGAGGACTGGTTGCGCAAGGAAATCGCGCACGCGCTCAAGTGCGAACGGAACGTGGTTCCGCTCCTCATGCCGGGGTTCCAGTTCCCGCCGAAACTGCCAAGGGACCTGAAGAACCTCCCGCGTCATCAGGGTATGGACTATTCGCACCTGTACTTCGACGCCATGATGCAGAAGCTCCTGGCGACGCTCGACCTCTCCACATCAGACCGGGAGCGCGACCAGACGGAGCCGGCGGCGCGCCGCAAGTTGCTCGAGATGCACCGGCAGGAGCCGGCCGGAGCTCCCGGGGACGACACGCTCCGCCGCAACCCGCAGCCGGGCATTCCGCGCTGGTCCGGCCTGTTCCGCATCGGCGCCTCCGACGCGGCCGCCGGACCGGGCCAGGCCGAGCATGTGGCATCCTGGTCGCTGCTGCTCGTCGCGTTCGCCTTCCTCGCGACGGCGAGCGGAAGAGGGGCACCGGGAACGATCGCGGCGGGAGCGGCGTTCCTGGGTTTCGCGGTGTGGACGCGCAGGCGCGCGTCGCAGGTCGCCATGACGGCGCTGGTGGTGTCCGCACTCACCGCACTCGGGATGTTTGGCGCCGCGCTGGCGCACCGGTTCGACACCGGCCGTGTGTCGTTCGCGTGGTACGCGGCGTGCGCGGCGGCGGCTCTCTGGCGGGCCACGGGAAACGCCGGCGCATCGAACGCGTTGCCTACCGTCACGCCGATCGAATCAGGGTCGGCTCTGGCGGTGCAAGGCGACGGCACGCCGTTCGGCACGCGATTCGGCGACCTCATCGGCGTCGGAGGCCGGGTCGACATTCCGCGCCTGAGGCTGTTCATCGTCGCGCGACTCATCGGCGGACTCGCCTACTGGTGGGCAGTGCAGGCCAATCAGGGCATGTTCTCGAACTTTCGCATGAATTATCTCTGGATCATCTGGGTGTCGGCCGCGCTGCCGCTCGCCTTCGCGCTGACATTCCGCTGGCTGCGCAACCCGTTGCGGGCCATTTTCGCGGCAGCCGTGATCGCGAGCTTCGTGGATCCGGCGTTCTATCAGTCCGGATTCGCCATGTCGACTGTCACAGCCAACCTCGTCGGTTCGCTCCTGTTCGCCGCGGCGATCGAAGACGTTGACGACGTGCGGATCGCCGCGTGGCTGGGCTCCGCCTCTGCGAGCCTTGGCGGCATGCTGGTGGGCCTGCTGTGGGGAGGGCAGGAGGGAGGCTGGAATCAGGCCGGGCCGAACCTGTACTGCTCCACGCTACTCGCGGCTGTGTTCACCGTCGTGTTCATCGGCGGAATGCAGCTGACGGAACAGTCGAAGCGTTAGATCGGCCAGACGGAAAGCGGCGTCGCGCCACTCCGACCGCCTCCTTCGATGGGGCGGACCCGAAGATCGTGGCCCGGCACCTGGAGACGCTGGTGATGCTCGGAGAGGTGACCGAAAACGACGGGCGATATGCGGGGGGAAGGTGGTGGCGTGATGAATAGTCCTCCGCTGCGTCGGTAGGGTCCTCCGCCCCACCCAGGCCATGGCAAGTTGGCGCGATGCCGAGCCCTTGCCATCCCCTCGCCGCCGAGCCGATACTATGGCCATGCCGCTCACCGAGTACTTCTCCGCCGCCGCGGTTCGCGCCCTGCCCGAGGATGGCAAGCGCTACGAGACCGTGCACGGCGAGCTGCTGGTGACACCGGCGCCGCGTGGCGCGCACCAACTGGTCCTGGCGCGACTCTTCCTCGTCCTCGGCAACTACCTCGCCCGACATGACCTGGAGCAGATCCTCACCTCGCCCGCCGACCTCTCCTGGGGGGACGACACGCTCGTGCAGCCGGACCTCTTCGTGGCCGATCTCGACGCCTTCGTCGCGTCCGGTCAATGGTCGGATGTCCGCACCCTGCATCTCGTAATCGAGATCCTCAGTCCGTCCAGCATCCGCACCGACCGGTTCACCAAGCGCCGACTCTATCAGGAGCAGCGCATCCCGGTCTACTGGATCGTGGACACCGAGCGCCGGCAGGTCGAAGTGTGGACACCCGAAGCGCAGTTCCCCGTCATCGAGCGCGAGCAGCTGGTGTGGCAACACCCCGCGCTCGAGGCGGGGTGCCTGATCAACCTGGACGGTCTGTTTCCGGCGAGCCCGGCCGATGATTCCCTGAATATGGAGTAGTCCGATGCGACGCCTGCTGCTCTCCGGCACGGTGGACATCAACGGTCAGGCGAAGGAGACCTTCTGGGCCCGCAGGCAAAAGCACTGATGATCGAGGAGCGAGGCAGATCTGTACACTCTCGCTTCTCGTCACTTCCCGCCGTATACGATCTCTCCGCCGACCACCGTCATCACGTTCTTCGTCTTGAGGATCTGCGCCTCGGGCACCTTCATGATGTCCTGATCGAGCACGGTGAAGTCAGCGGCCTTGCCCACTTCAATCGATCCGTGGCGACGCTCCTCGAAAGCCGCGAAGGCGCCATTCCAGGTGAACATCTTCAGCGCCTGCGCCCGGGTCACCTTCTCCTCGGGATGCCAGCCCGGGCCCGACTTTCCATCCAGCGACTTGCGGGCGACCGCGGCGTAGAACTCGATCATCGGCTCACCGCGCTCGACCGGCGCGTCGGTCCCCCCCGCCACGGGAAGCCCCATTGAGAAGAAGGTTTGCCAGGCATAGGCCCCCTTGGTCCGCTCGAGCCCCAGGCGGCTTGGCACGAAGAACAGGTCGCCAATGGCGTGCGAGGGCTGCATCGAGGGAATGATCCCGAGTTGCTTGAAGCGCACCAGATCCGGCGGACTCACGATCTGCGAGTGTTCGTCGCGCCAGCGGGGATCGGCGACCTTGCGCTGCGCCACCGGGACGGCCTTGAACGCGCCTTCGTACAGGTTGAGGGTGAGGCGGTTGCCGCGATCGCCGATGGCGTGGGTCCAGACCTGGAGTCCGGCCTTCAGCGCTCGCCGCATCATGTCCTTGGCCGCGACGGTGTCCATCGTGATCAGGCCGACATTGGTGACGTCATCGCTATACGGCGCGAGGAGTGCTGCCCCCCGTGAGCCGAGCGCGCCGTCCATCACCAGCTTGATGGCACGCACCTCGAAGCGGTCATTGAATTCGGACTCGCCCGGCCCCTGCGCAATCAACCGGTCGGCCTCCGCGCCAGGACCGGTGATCGTCTTGTAGATCCGGATCTTGAGCCGACCGTCGCGGTAGAGCTTCCGCATCCGTTCCACTTCACGCCAGCTGCCGTGCGCATCCTGGACCTGGGTCCAGCCGAGCGAGAGTTCACGCTCGCTTGCAAGCTGCAGCGCACGTTCGAGGTCGGCCTCGGTCGCGACCGGGACGATGCCCAGCACCAGCCCCTGGGCGTGATCGATCAGCATCCCTGTCGGTTCGCCGTCGCGATCCATGTTGATCGCCCCGCCGCTCGGCACGGCGGTCGTCTTGGTGACCTTCGCGAGACGCAGCGCCATGCTGTTGGCGACCGAGGCATGACCATCCGCGCGTGTCAACACCACGGGGTTGTTCGGCGCAATCCGGTCGAGGTCCTGCCGCGTCGGGAACAATGGCGGCGACCAGAAGGTCTCGATCCAGCCACGGCCGGCAACCCAGGCGCCCGGCCTGGCCTTCTTCACCGCCGAATCGACCCGTGCGAGGAACGCCTCCTTGGTGCGCGTCCCCTCGAGATTGAGCGTCATCTCGCGCTGGCCGATCCCGGTGAAATGGGCATGCGAATCAACGAAGCCGGGATAGACGAAGCGTCCCGTGAGATCGAACGAGCGGGTCGACGGCCCGACGAACTTTGCCACCCCCGCGTCGCTGCCGACATACACGATCTTGCCGTCCTTCACGGCGACGGCCTGGGCGTTTGGCGCCTTGGCGTTGACGGTGTAGATGGTGGCGTGGCGCAGCACGAGGTCGGCTGACTGCGCCGAGAGGGATACAGGCAGGAGGAGCAGCAGGGCAAGACGGCGCATGGGTGGGGCCTGGTGTAAGGTGGTCATGAAGCTGGAATCATACTGCACACGGTCGTCCTGAGCAGAGCGAAGGACAAGCGTTTCAGCCCTACACAAAGCCTCTGCTCAACCCGACCACGCATGCCCTTCGCTGCGCTCAGGGCGACATTGACGCATGACGAGCAACTGTCGTCACGCCGCCGGCCGTCGCCTGGGGACCTTCGAGAGCAGCGAATTGATGCTCACCAGGTCGACAAACTCCGGATCGAAATCGTCCGGGAGCCAGGTCCGCAGGTCGGCCGCATGGGCGTCGTGCGGCTCACCGAGCGCGGCGAGCATGTCACGATAATCGCGCGGGCCGCGACAATCCTCGGGCGGCGGCGCGCGCCGGCCGGCGACACACGCCGGCAGCCGTTCGCCCACCAGGCGCGGCGTCACCCGTTCCACCGTCACGGCGTGAATCCACGGCTCATCGTGATCGTCGACGACGTAGAGGAAGCGCGCTCCCTCCCGGACGCCGAGGATTTCGAGGGCGGTTGCTTCGGCATCGTGGCCGCGCCCCGGACCATCCGCGGGATCGAGGTAGCGGACGCCGTCGACCTCGAAATGGTAGGCCGCCCACTCGTCCCGTCGCAGCGAGGCCTGGATGACACCGTGCAGTTCATGCAGCGACGCGCGCCCGGACACCAGGAGGCGGCGCCAGATCACCGGCAGGAGGCCGTCGAGTTCAATGCGGAGCTGATAGACGTCGCCGGAACCGAAGCGGACGCGAGGACGGGAGGGGAGCGCCATGCGCACCTCGGAATTCGGGGTGGGCCAGCAGTCATTCTGACGGAAGCTAATCGATGGCCGAAGGGGGATGCGAGGGCAGCCACTCCAACCACTCGGACCGACTCACGGCGTACTTGAGGCAGGGGCGCGGTGCATCGCTCACGTTGGGGTGCACCACCGGACCGATGAAGCGGTCGACCAGCGTCATGCCGAGCTTCTGCACCGTGCGCTCCGACTGGACATTCGCGGCATCCAGGTGGGCCCAGACGGATGCGATGCCCGGCCTGGCGAACAGCTCGGCCATCACCGCGCGGCCGGCTTCCGGGACAATGCCCTGGCCCCAATGATCTGGCGAGAGCACGTACCCCAGGTCGGCATCGCTGTCGTGCACCCGGACGCCGATCGACCCGACCGGCTCATCACTCGGCGGCAGCGTGATCAGCCAGACATGCGATCCGCGCTCCCACCACTCCACCGTGGTCTGCACATGCGTCTCGGTTTCCGACACGCTCTGGTGGGTACGCCACGACAGATACAGCGTCGCGACGGGCACCGACGCCCAGTTGCGGAAGATCGCCGGGGCATCATCACGCCGTGGCCGGCGCAGCAGGAGGCGCGGCGTGCGGAGCGTCCCCGGCATTGGGGTGAGCGGCGCAGTCATCCAGTCGCACTCACCATTGGCGTCCCGGCAAATGTCAGCGTGACGACCGGGAGCAGCGTGTCGGGCGGCGCGGCCGGCAAGGTCACCGCGTAGCCGCCGTCACGTGGCTCGAACGCGAGTCGCGCGGTGCGGCCTCCACCCAAGCGAAGCAGGGCCGACGTCGGCCTGCTCTGCAACCCGGGGAGGAGAAGCGCGCCGCCCGGCCAGTCGGTCACGAAGAGATGGACGCGACGCTTCGCCGTGGTGGACCGAAACCGGCTGGCCTTGGTGAAGAGCGAGGCAGTGGTGCCATGAATGGTATCGCCGTGCACCTGCATCCACTCGGCAATCGCGCGCATCCGCTCCTCGGCCTCCGGTGGCCAGCGGCCATCAGCCAGCGGGCCGATGTTGAGCAGCAGGTTGCCGCCCTTGGAGGCGGTCTCGACCAGGATCTCGATCAGCCGGCGTGGCGACTTCCAGTTGTGGTCCTGCGACTTGAAGCCCCAGTTGTCGTTCATGGTGATGCACGACTCCCAGTCCTTCCCCGGCGTTCCGGTCGCGGGAATCTCCTGCTCCGGGGTGCCGTAGTCGCCAAGCCCGCCGTCCTTTGGTGCCCCCGCACCGTCGATGCGGTTGTTGATGATGATCCTCGGCTGCTTCGCCCGGATCCGTGACTCGAGCGCCTTCGCCAGCTCGTGCGTCCAGGTAGCCTCCCACTGGCCGTCAAACCAGATCACGTCGATGGTGCCGTAGTTGGTGAGCAGCTCGTCGACCTGGGCGTGCAGGTAATCGACGTACCGGCTGAAGCGCGCATCGCCGACGGGGCGCGAGTCCTTCTCCCAGTCGCGGCGAGGCAGGTAGTCGGGATGGTGCCAATCCATGATCGAGTGATACCAGCCGACCCGGATTCCCCGCTTGCGGAGCGCCTTCGACCAGTCTCGGCAAATGTCACGCTTCGACGGTGTGTTCATGACGTCGAACTCGGAGACCTTCGAGTCAAACAGCGCGAAGCCGTCGTGGTGCTTGGTCGTCAGCACGGCGTAGCGCATCCCCGCGCGCTGCG
>JANYAG010000185.1 GCA_025361465.1 Gemmatimonadota bacterium | reverse complement strand
CCCCCTTCTCCCTTCTCCCTTCTCCCTTCTCGGCTGCTACTCGTACCGCAACGCCACGATCGGATCCATCGACGCCGCACGGCGCGCCGGCCACATGCCGAAGAACAGCCCGACCAGCGCCGAGAAGAGGAAGGCCACCACGATGGCCAGGGGCGAGATGATGGTGACCGAACCATACTGCTTGCTGACGAACACCGACGTCCCGATGCCAAGGGCGATGCCCAGCAAGCCGCCCGTGATGCACATCACCAGCGCCTCGATCAGGAACTGGCTCAGGATCGTCATCTTGGTGGCGCCGAGCGCCTTGCGAATGCCGATCTCCTTGGTGCGTTCCGTCACCGAGACCAGCATGATGTTCATGATGCCGATGCCGCCGACGAGCAGCGACACCGCGGCAATGCTGAGCAGCAGCACCGAAAACGTCTGGGCGTTCTCGGCCGACGCCGCCAGGAACTCCTTCGGCGAACGGACCGAGAAGTTGTTGTTGCCTCCCGGACGAATCTTGTGCTCGCGCCGCATGATCCGCTCGACGTCCACCATCCCCACTTCCATCGGCAGCTTCGGATCGACGATCACCGAGATGGAACGCAACTGGTCCGTCCCGAAGACGCGGTAGCGGGCCGTGGTGATCGGGATGAGGATCTGCTCGTCGGGGTTCTGGAATCCCTGCCCGCCCTTGGCGCTCAGGATCCCGATGATCTCGAACGGGATCCCGCGAATGGTGAAGCTCTGCCCGACCATCGCCGGACCATTCTTGTCGAGCATCTTGGGCACATCGGCACCGATCACGGCGTAGCGCTGCTGGCTCCCGTCATCGCCGTCCGTGAACATCCGCCCGGCGGTGATCGTGTAGTTCTTGACGGTCGCGTAGTTGGCGGTCGTGCCAACGATGCTCGTGTTGATGTTCTTATTGCCGAAGATCACCTGCTGACCTCGTCCCATCTCCGGCACCACCGCAACAAGGGTCCTGGCGTCACGCTTCAACGCCTCGGCATCCTTCAAGTACATGTTCGCCGAGCCACGCGACGCGCCCATGGTCATGCCCTGCCCCGGGTTGATCGTCACCAGGTTGGCACCCAGCGCGTTGATGCGATCCTCCACCGCCTTCTGTGCCCCGCTCCCCATCGCCACGACGGTGATCACGGCGGCCACGCCGATGATGATACCGAGCATGGTGAGCATCGCGCGCAGCTTGTTCGAGCGGATGCTCTGGAAGGCGACGCGTACCGTCTCGCCGATCAGCATGACCTACCTCCCGCCACGTCCGCCACCGCCACCACCACCACCACCACCACCACCACCGGCCGGGCGACCGCCACCGCCGGGCGCCCCTCCGGGTGTTGCGGTCGCTTGACCCGGCAAGCCGGTGTTCGCCTTCATGCGCGTCTGCAGGTCCTGCTGCGCCTGCACGAAGGACGCGCTGGGCAGCATCAGCACCGAGTCCTTTTCCGTGAGGCCCGACTTCACCTCGGAGTAATCGAGATCGGTCAACCCGGTGCTGACGTAGACCGGCGTCGGCTTCCCATCGCGCTTGACAAAGACGATGTAGTTCCCGCCGAAGAGGTAGTCACTGCTCGAAGCGCGGCCACCGCGACCGCGACCGCCGCCCATCCCGCCGCCGCTGCGACCCATGCCGCCGCTACGACCCATCCCACCAGCCTGACCACCGGGCTGCTGGCCGCCGGCCGCCATGCTGCCGCCATCGCCCTGACCGCGTGTCCGGCCACCGCTAGGGGTGGCACCATCCGCGCTTCCCTGGCCTCGGGTCCGGCCACCGCCGCGGGCACTGCTGTCACTGCGCCCGGCGGCACCGCCGCGACCACCTGCGCCGCCACCAGCAGCCACCAGGGCCTTGGCAGCCGTGCTGGTGTCAGCAGCCTGGGCCTGCGCCGTCGTCTGCACCTTCTTCGCCGAGTCCAGCATCGTCTTGAGGTCCGCCGGGGCAATCCCAAGGACGGAGCCCGCGCTGCTGACGTCCTTTTCGGTCCGCAGGGCCGCATTCGGGATCGCCAGCACGCCACGGCGCTCACCCACCTGCATCTTGACGTCCGCGTTCATCCCCGGCTTCAGCAGCCCGGCCTGGTTGTCGATGTTGATCAGCACCGGGAACATGGTGACGTTCTGGATCGTGTCACCTTGCGGTTCGATCTTCGCCACTTCGCCCTTGAATGGGCGATTCGGGTACGCGGCAACCGTCACGTCCGCCGGCATGCCGGCGCGCAGCTTGCCGATGTCGGTTTCATCGACATAGGTCTTGACCTGCACGTAGGAAAGATCGGCCATGGTGAACAGCACCGTGCCGCCACTGGCGGTGTTCGGCGAGGAGATCACCGTCCCGCGCTGCACCGCCTGCGCGATCACCATGCCGGTGATCGGGGCAAGCACCTGGGTGTCGCCGAGCGCGATCTTGGCGTTCTCCAGTGAGATGTTGTCGCGGATCACCGATGCGTTGGAGACGGCGACAGCCAGCGCCGCCGCTTCATGCTCCTGCTGCGTGATCGCCTTGGCGGCGAAGAGTTCATCCGAACGCCGGAGCTGTGCCCGGGCGTTGAGCAGCTGGGCGCTGTCCACCTGCAGCACGGCCCGGGCGGTGGCCACGTCATTGGTCGGGATGCGCTGGTCGACCTGCACCATCAGCGTCCCGCGCCGGACGATCTCGCCCGTTTGCACCTTCATGTCCAGGATCTCACCCGATGCCTTCGACTTGACCTGGACGATCGTATCCGGATTCACTGCGCCAGCGGCTTGGGCCACGACGATGATGTCGCGGCGCTCGACCGGGACGGCCTGATAGACCAGGGGCGGCACTTTCTTCGCGCAGGCGCCGAGCAGCACCATAAGGGTCAGCAGACGAGCGAACTTCACGAGACTACCTCCGTGAGACTGCCGTCCCGCTCCACCATGCCATCCTTCAGGATGACCTGACGGTGCGCGTGTGCGGCGATATCGGCTTCGTGGGTGACCAGAATGATGGTCTGGCCGTTGAGATGCAGCTGGTTCAACAACTCCATGATTTCGTGCGACGTCGTCGAGTCGAGGTTGCCCGTCGGTTCATCGGCGAGCAGGATCGAGGGACGGTTCACCAGGGCGCGAGCCACGGCAACGCGCTGGCGCTGGCCGCCCGAGAGTTCGTTGGGCTTGTGATCCATCCGGTCGGCCAGGCCGACCGAGCGCAGCGCTTCCTTGGCCCGCTCGCGTCGCTCCTTGCCGCCGGTGCCGGCATAGACCAGCGGCAATTCGACATTGGCGAGTGACGTGGCGCGCGGCAGCAGATTGAACGTCTGGAAGACAAAGCCGATTTCCTTGTTGCGGATCCGGGCAAGCGCGGTGTCGTTGAGTTCGCTGACCCGATAGCCATTGAGCCAGTACTCGCCATCACTCGGGGTGTCGAGGCAGCCGATCATGTTCATCAGCGTCGACTTGCCGCTGCCGGACGGCCCCATGATGGCGACGAACTCGTTGCGCCGGATGGTGAGGTCGACGCCGCGCAGGGCGTGCACGACCTCACTCCCCATCTGGTACTCGCGCTTCAGGTTGCGCGTCACGATGACCGCATCGCGGGGGACGTCGGCCGGAAGCGACGCCATCCGTTCGGCGGTGGTGAGGACGTCCTTGGTCATTTACAGCTTCCTCCCGAGGACCGACTCCACCTGCGCCTTGGTG
>JANYAG010000133.1 GCA_025361465.1 Gemmatimonadota bacterium | reverse complement strand
GTCGGCCGGCCAGTCATCGACGAAGACCGCGTGCACGGCCTGCGCCACCATTTCGAGGCCGGCCCGCAGCGGTGCTCGCCATGCCTGTGAGGTGGAGGGTTCCATGCGACAGCCACAATCGCCACGCCAGCGCTCGATGCCGTGTGGGCAGCTCCAGGAGGTCGGAGAGATGACGGTGACCTCCTCGGTGGCCGGGCATGCGGCGAGCGCCGCCGCGTAGTTCGTCAGCCGCAGGTCGGCTCGGCGCTCCACCAGCTCGATCAGGGCCGCCAGCGCCAGGTCACCGAAGCGATGGTGGTGGCCGAAGGTCTCGCCATCGGTGGCGAGCGACGTCAACGTGAAGCCACGACCTGCGGCCGCAGGGGCCGCCTCGAGGCGCTCGAGCCATTGCGGGGCGCCCCGCAGCAGGTCGCCGAACGCCACGTCGTGTGCCAGGCCCCCGTCATAGGTGAAGATCGCCAGTTCGCGGCCACTGCCGCTGCACCACCGCCCCGGTCGCCCGAACGGTGGTGCGGTGGCGAGTTGCTCGGGCGCCAGGAGCGTAAACCGGATCCCTTCGGCTGCGAGGACCTCGAGTGATTCCTCGTCGACCGCCGTCTCCGGCAGCCACATCCCTTCGGGATCACGGCCGAAGCGCGCACGAAAGTCGCGGATGCCCCAACGGACTTCGGTCTGCTTGTCGCGCCGGGAGGCCAGGGGGAGGATGATGTGGTGATACGGCATCGCCACGGCGTTGCCGAATCCGTGCCGCGTGCGGGACACGCGATCGGCCGCGAGGATGGCCTCACCCACCGCTGGCGCGTGGTCGTCGAACCAGCGGAAGAGGGTCGGGCCGACGTCGAACGAGAGGTGCGACCAGGCGTTGATGACCCGCCGGAGTCGTTGCTCGCCATCGAATATCCTGGCGCGGGTCAGGGGCGCGTAGCACTCCGCGGTGATCCGCTGGTTCCAGTCGTGCCAGGGTGCGGCGGTCGATTCGCGCGGCACCAGTTCGAGCCACGGTTCTTCGCGCGGCGGCTGGTAGAAGTGTCCATGGATGACGATGTGACGCATGATCAGGCGATTGCGGTCACGTCGGAGGCAGCGGCAATGGCGCCAATCAGGTCCGGAAAGAGACCGTCAATGCGCTCGAGCGATGCGGCCATGGCGCGGGCGTGACTCAGGTCTCCCTTCTCATGTTCCAACGCGGTCAGCAGTCCGTCGAGTGCTTCGGCGTGCCCGATAAAGCGCTCGGTGGCATAGTCGCCCGCCGCGCCGGTCGAGATGATGAACTGCCAATCCGAAGACTGCAGCAGCAGCAACTCGCGCGCGGCCTGCTCGAGGATCGGCAACGCCTCGACGTGGTTGATCACTCGTGGCACCAGGTCCCAGAAGCGGTCTTCCAAGGGCCAGAGCCGTCGCCACGTCCATTCCGTCTCGGGATTCAACCACTTCGAGAAGTCGCCATTGGCGCCCCACGATCCACTTCCCATCCGGATCATCGTGGCGGGCGGTTCCTCGGCGAGGAAGTGGCCGGCGGTGGATGGCTGCACCGTGGAGTCCGTGGCAAGGACGCGGTAGAGCTCCGAGATGAAGTCCACTCCTTCGAACCACCAGTGTCCGAACAACTCGGTGTCGAACGGCGCGACGATGGCGCGATCCCCCGTCTCAGCACCACTGGCAATGCTGTCGAGGAGCGTGCGGAAGTGCTGTGCATGTCCGATCAAGGCTTCGCGCGCTGCCCCTGGGACATAGACGTGCTTGCTGCCGAGATCCGAAACCGTGCTGGTGACCGACCAGAGCTTCAAGCCGCCCGGGTAACGGATCTTGTGGAATTCGAGGTAGCGGCCGTCACCCGGATACCCGCCATGTCGGCTCCACACCTGCTCGGTGGCCTTCGGGTCACGCACGAGCACGCGGACCGGCCGACCGCGGGCTGGTGATCCCACCTGATAGGCCCGGTACGGCGAGCGGCTGACCCGGCTCGGGCGGCGCGTGGTCTTCTTGCCACCGTACATCTCCCATGTCTCGCCCGCCTCAGCCAGGTGGGAGTCAACGAAGAACCAGCGGAATCCCGCGTGCTGGAGGAAGTCCTCGATGCCACGCCGGACGCGAGGGTGCGGTGCATCGGGGAGCGGCTGCCATTTGCCCCGCGGCCGATAGGCACATTCGGGGACCCAGCAGCCGTGTGGCAGCTCGCCGAAATGCCGGGCGTGCTCGGCGCGACCGACCAGCAGCTGGAGGCGGATGCTCTCGTCGCGGGCCAGGAGCGGGAGGAAGCCGTGGGTGGCCGCCGACGCAATCAGCTCGATGCGGCCGGCATGCGCGTGACGCCTGAGCGCATTGATCAGGTCACCGTCGATCCGGCGCCACGTCGCGTGCAGGCGGTCAAGGTGCTGTCGCCAGAAGGGCACCAGCGGGAGCAGATCTTCGTCGCCCGTCTGGCGGAGCGACGCCGGCGCGTCGTCCAGGGTGCGGAATCGGTGGGCGAAGTACGCCTCCAACTCCGCATTGAAGGACGGATGCGCGAACTGGGCCGCGAGCACCGGAGTAATGCCCAGGGTGATGGGTGCTGGAATCGCGTCGGCGTCGAGCTGCTCGAGCATCTCCACCAGCGGGAGATAGCTGTCGAGAGCGGCTTCGCACAACCAGTCCGATCCGTGTGGCCAGCGGCCGTGGTGGAGCACCCATGGCAGGTGGCTGTGCAACGCGAGGATGAAGCGAAGGGTCACCGGAGCTCCGCGGCGAGAGCGATCGCCCGTGTGTAGATCTCGAGGTACTTCTCGGCCACACGATCCCAGCCGAAATCCCGACCCATGGCCGCGCGCTGCATCTCTTGCCAGGCGCGCGCCGAGCGGTGCTCCGTCATGGCACGCCACATCCCGCCGACCAGGGCGCGGTCCTCGTAGGCATCGAAGAGAAAGCCGGTGACGCCATCATCGATCGTGTCGGACAGTCCGCCGACGCGCCGCGCGACCGGAATCGTGCCATATCGCTGCGCTCGCATCTGGGTCAGCCCGCAGGGTTCGTATTGCGAGGGCATCATGTAGATATCCGAACCCGCCATCAGCACGTGCTCCGTCTCGTCATCGAAACGTGTCTGCACGCCGATCCGGTGCGGCATCGCGGCGCGGAGACGGGCCAGGGCTTCCTCGAACTTCCGTTCGCCGTTGCCGAGAAAGACGTATTGCGCCGCCAGCTGGAAGAGGGCGTGGTTTCGAACGATCAGGTCGAGGCCCTTCTGGGTGACCATCCGACCGGCATGCCCTACGAGCGGGACAAACGGGTTCTCCGGCAGCCCGAAGCGCTGCTGCGTGGCGGCCTTGCAGGCGCGCTTTCCCGCCATGTCGTCCGCGCCGTAGCGTGCCACGATGAACTTGTCGTGACGCGGATCCCAGGCGCCCTGGTCGATGCCGTTGAGGACACCGGTGAAGCGGTCGCCCATCCAGTCGTACACTTCGTGCAGGCCGAATCCGCCGGCGGCGGTGCGCAATTCCTGCGCGTGGGCCGGACTGACGGTCGTGGCCATGTCGGTGAACATCAGGCCACCCTTCAGCAGGTTGACCTTGCCGTACCACTCGAGGCGATCGACGGTGTAGAACTCCCACCCGAGGCCGAGTTCCGGCATCACCTCGGGACCGAAATGGCCCTGATAGCCGCCGTTGTGCACCGACATCACCGCCGGAATCCGCGTGTACCAGGGATCGTCGCGGAACCAGCTCCGCAGGTAGACCGGAGCGAGCGCCGCATGCCAGTCATGGGAATGCAGCACCACGGGGCCATCGGTCAGGCGGCGAAGTCCGGCGACTGCCGCCGCGGCGAATCCGGCGAAGCGGCGGTGGTTGTCGGGATAGTCGGCTCCCTGCTCGCCGTAGATGCCCGGGCGATCGAAGAAGCCGGCATGCTCGATGAAGCAGACCGGGGTCTCCGAGGCGGGATGGCGCTCGCGGAGCAGCCGGAAGGTCTCCCGGCGTCCCCCGAACGCGAGCGCATAGGGATCGCCGATGGGCTCGAGGTCGCGCAGGTGCGGGTGGGCCACGCGGTACAGCGGGACGATCGCCATCGTGGACAGGCCGCGGCGATGCTGGTAGCGATGCAGTCCCCAGGCCGCCTCGGCGAGGCCGCCCGTCCGCGCGTAGGGGAAGTACTCGGCGGCGAGATGCACCAGCATCGGTGCTTCCCCGTCGATCAGTGGCAGCCGCAGCGGCGTGGCGTCGGTCATCGGCTCAACCCGTCGGAGGATCATCGGTGAAGGGGTCGTTCCGAAGGATCGGCGCATAGTATCGCTCCGAGTAATCCTGGAGCATCCGGCGCGCCGTGAAGCGCTTCCCCGCGACACGCATCGCCTCCTTCATGCGCTGGATCCACGCCCGCGGGATGCCGGCGTCATCGCGATCGTACCAGAGCGGCACCACCTCGTTCTCCAGCAACTGGTACAGCTGTTCAGCATCGACCGCGTCGGCCTCCTCATCGGGTCCCGCCTTGGGGATGGCCCAGCCGTTCTTGCCGGTGTAGCCCTCTTCCCACCAGCCATCGAGAGTGCTGAGTTGCGGCACGCCGTTGAGTGCGGCCTTCATGCCGCTGGTTCCGGAAGCCTCGTGGGGCACCAAGGGGACATTGAGCCAGAGGTCGACGCCTTGCACCAGCAGGTGGGCCAGGTGCATGCCGTAGTCCTCCAGAAACACCACTCGTCCCTCGAACATCGGATCGCGGGCGAAGTGGTACAGCGACTGAAGGACTTCCTTCCCCGGGTCGTCCTTGGGATGGGCCTTTCCCGAGATGATCAGCTGGACCGGGCGGTGGACATCGGTGAGGATCGCCTTGAGGCGCTGCTTGTCGCGAAACAGCAGGTCCGCCCGCTTGTAAGTGGCAAAACGACGCGCGAAGCCGATGGTGAAGACGCTCGGGTCGGCCAGAGCACCGGCCGCGACCACCTGTGCCGCCTCACGGTACTCGTGGGTCCAGCGGCGGCGTGCCTCCTCCCGGAGGTGGCGAATGAGCAGCCCTTTCAGTTCCCGGTGTGTACTCCAGAGTTCACGGGCATCAAGACCCAGCACGGCGTCCCAGGTCTCCGGGTCGTCCAGTCGCATGCCCCAGTCGACGCCGAGATGGTTATCGAACAGGCGCATCATCGCGTTGGCGAGCCAGGTCGCGAGGTGCACCCCGTTGGTGATCGAACCGATCGGCACCTCCCCGACGGGTCGAGCGCCCCAGAGATCGTGCCAGATCTCCCGGGAGACCTCGCCATGCCGCTTGGCGACGCCGTTGACATGACCGGCCATTCGCAGGGCGAGCACCGTCATCTCGAACTGGCTTGGCGAGTGGCCGGGGCGAATGCCTGTCCCGATGACCTCGTCGGCTGCCGCGCCGAACCTCGCGAGGAAGATGGCTCCGGCGCACGCCCGCACCTGCTCGACGTCGAATCGGTCGTGGCCCGCCGGCACCGGGGTGTGGGTGGTGAAGACCGTCGTCCGGCGCACTTCTCGGAATGCCTCCGGGAAGGAGGCACCGTCCGCGACCAGTTCGCGGGCCCGCTCCAGCAGCATGAACGCCGCATGGCCTTCATTGGCGTGCCAGCATCCCGGATTGATGCCCAGCGCGCGCAGTACCCGCACCCCACCGACGCCGAGGATCCACTCCTGCCGCAGGCGCATGTCGACGCCGCCCGAATAGAGCTTGCTGGTTATGCCGCGATCGTCGGGGTGGTTTGCCTCGATGTCGGTGTCGAGCAGATAGATCGGCGCCCGGCCGACGGTCATGGTCCAGACCCGCACGTGAACCGAACGGCCGAACGACTCCACCACCGTCAGCCAGGGCTGGCCATCTGGTCCGTCGAGTGGGATCAACGGAGTGGTATCGGGGTCAACGATTTCGTCGGAATCCTCCTGCCACCCGTCCGGGGAGACCTGCTGGTCGAAGTAACCCTTGCGGTAGAAGAGGCCGATGCCAATGAAGGGCACCGCAAGATCCGACGCGGTCTTGCAATGATCGCCCGCGAGCACGCCAAGTCCACCCGAGTAAATCGGCACCGAGGCGTGCAGCCCGAATTCGG
>JANYAG010000130.1 GCA_025361465.1 Gemmatimonadota bacterium | reverse complement strand
GATCCGGGCACTCATCGCCGGGACATACGACCCCATCTGCGCCAGCAGGACACAGAGCCCGATCTGGCGGAGAATGGTGCTCTTGCCGGCCATGTTCGGGCCGGTGACGATCAGCAGTCGTGCCGACTTCTCGAAGGTGACATCGTTGGGCACGAAGCGTTCGCGCGCCATCATGCGCTCAATCACCGGGTGACGCGACGCGACCAGCGTCAGGTCATACCCGGCGTGGATCTCGGGCCGGACGTAGCGCTCGGTGACAGCCACTTCGGCGAGTGACGCCAGCACGTCCAGTCGCGCGAGGAGGCGCGACGTTTCCTGGATCCGGTTGATCGCCGCACCGATGCGATCGCGCAACGCCGCAAAGAGCATCGCCTCGCGCTCACCGATCCGCTCCTCGGCGCCAAGGACCTTCGCCTCGTACTCCTTCAGTTCCGGCGTGACATATCGCTCGGCGTTGGTGAGCGTCTGGCGACGCTCGTAGTCCGCCGGCACCGCGGCGCTGTTGGCGTGGGTGATCTCGATGTAGTAGCCGAAGACCTTGTTGAACCCCACCTTCAGCGATTGGACGCCGGTGCGCTCGCGTTCGCGCTGCTGAATACCGGCGAGCGCCTGCTTCCCATTGGCGCGGAGGTCGCGCAACTCGTCGATCTCGGCATCAAAGCCGGGGGCGATCACGTCGCCATCGGCGAGGGTGATCGGCGGGCGGTCGACGAGCGAAGATGTCAGATCAGTTGCGAGATCTTCGAGTAGATCGAGAGGCGAGAAGCGAGAAGCGAGAAGCGAGGGATCACCCAGAAGTGTTGCTTCTTGCTCGGCAATCGCTGCCGCGACGGCGGGGAGGCGCAGGAAGGAATCGCGCAGGGCGCCCATCTCGCGCGGATTGGCCCGGCCGGCTGCGGCGCGGGCGGCGAGACGCTCGACATCGCGCACACCATCGAGTGCGTCGCGGAGATCGCCGCGGAGACGAGTTGCCTTGACGAGCGTGCCGACCGCTTCGAGGCGCGTCTCGATCCGCGCCGGATCGCGCAGGGGCGAGAGGATCCAGGAGCGCAACAACCGCGCGCCCATCGGCGTCATGGTGCGATCGAGGGTCTCAAGCAGCGTGACACCGCGGGCACCGGCACGAAGGGGCTCGACCAGCTCGAGGTTGCGCCGTGTCATCTCGTCGATCCAGCAGAGCGCCTCGCTGCGGCGCACAGTGGGGCGGGCGAGGTGCGGTAACCCTTGCGGCTGCAGCTCCATCGCGTAGCGCAACAGCGCGCCGGCGGCGCCGACGGCCGGGGCATCGTCGACGGCGAGGCCGAGTCCGTCGAGGGAGGCGATACGAAGCCGGCGGGTCAGTTCTTCGGTGGCGAGCTCGGGGTCGAATTCCCACGCTTCGCGATCGGTGCGGAGCACACCGTCTTCCAGCGCGACGTCATGCTCGCGCGGGACCACGACCTCGGCCGGCGAGAGTCGACCAAGTGCTTCAGATAGGTCGTCGGCCTGGACGGTCTCGAGCAGGAACTCGCCGGTGGAGAGGTCGAGCGCGGCCAAGCCAATTCGTTCAGCGTTTGGCGCGAGGGCAACCAGCCAGTTATTGCGGGAGTTCGGGGCCCACTCGTCATCGAGGAAGGCGCCGGGGGTGATCGTCTCGACCACGGCGCGCTTGACGATTCCCTTGGCGAACTTGGGGTCCTCGATCTGTTCGCAGATGGCGACGCGGTGTCCCGCGGCGATGAACTGCCTCAGGTATCCCGCCGCCGCCTTGACCGGCACGCCGGCGAGCGGGACGCCATCACCACGCGAGGTCAGGGTGATGTTCAGGACGCGCGCGGCCACCTGCGCGTCGTCAAAGAACATCTCGTAGAAATCGCCCATCCGGAAGAAGAGGATCGCGTCGGTGTGTCGCGACTTGATGTCGCGATACTGGGCGAGCAGCGGACTCGAAGTGTCTGACACGGGACAATTGTAGCCGAAATCCGGGGATGGGGGGAGCGCGATCGCGGCCAGCCCCCCGTTGCGGGCTATCGGATGGTGATCGCCGCGGTCCAGCGGAAGCGCTCCCACTCCAGGACGAGGGAGCCGGATGTCTCGCTGATCGGCACAATTCGGATGGTGAATTGCTCGATCGGGGCCGGCAGGGCCTCGGTCACGAGCGCGGCCCGGCCGACGTCGCGGGTCGGGTCGTATTCGGTGCCCCATTGCCCGCGCTGCCGATTGACGATCAATGTCACGCCGTTTCGGGCAGGCATGGTCCAGAGGGTGTAGCTCCCCGGCATCAGTTCCACCCCGCCAAGCAACAGCGACGCCGTGGTGGTGAACTGGGTCGCGGCGTCGGCACCGGTGCGCCAGACGGAATCGAATGGCACAAGGGTGGGATTGCCGAGGACCTTTCGCCCGCGGAGCAGGGGGCGGCCGTAATCGATCCGCATCTGAACGACGCCGATCGTGGAGCGCACGGTGTCGTGGCTGCTCATTGACCGGGCCACGCCCTTGGCCTTCTCGTCGGCACTGAAGCGCGCAGTGATCGGGCCGAGGTCGGGTGGAGTCGCCAGGCGCTCGGTGGCGAATTTGTCCGTGGTGCGCTCACCCGACAGCGTCAGCAGCCGCCCGGTGGCTCGATCAACCCTGGCGTAGAGCGGCAGGTCAAACAGGGTCATCGACACCGAATCCAGTTTCATCCGTCGCACGACGGTGCGCCCCAGCGACACCTGACCAGGGGTGTATTGCGCCACGACCACGGAATCGCCAGGCCGCTTGAGCGCAGCCATGAAGAGCTGCTCGTACATCCCGGCGGTGACCATGGTCCAGGGCATGACGAGCGATCCGTTGACACCGACCGCGACGACGCGGGTGCTGTCGCCGCGGCGAATGGTGATGTGCAGCGAGTCGTCGCTGAAGTCGACAATGAACGATTGTGCGGCGAGTTGTCCCGGCAACGGATTGGGATAGCGATTGTCGATCGCGAACCGGCGCACCGTGCCGTCGGCATTGACGAAGGCGTCGTAGTGGCGGATCACCACCTGCGGGTATCGCTCGACCGCATCCCCGACAATTTCCTGGGAAGTACGCACCACTCGCTCGAGCGCCACGGTATCGCGGCCCAAGCGCGTGACGAAACCGTAGCTCTGGGCGCCAAGGGACAACGGCAGCGCGCAGCACAGCCCCAGCAGGTGATGCGGCCGCATCAGGGCGCCTGAGCGACGATCGGGCTTCCGCCGACGGCTGCCTTGATCCTGGGCAGGGCCGCCTTGGCCTTCTCCCGCGTGGCAAACGGCCCGGCCTGGATCTTGGTGAGACCACGCGGGCCCGGAACCTTGTAGGCCACAAAGCCGGCCTTTTCGATCTTCTGCACCATCCGGGCGATGACGCCCTTGTCAGCAATCGCCGCGACCTGCACGCGCCAGGGTGAGGCGGGCGGCTTGGCGGAAGCGGAGGACCTGGACGGCGGTGGTGCCTTCGTGCTCTGGCTGTCCTTGGCCGCGACCGTCGGCTTGGGGGCTCCCGGTGGGTTTGCCTTCAGCGACTCAGGAACCACTGGCGCGAACTCGGCCCCCGGATTGAGGGTGCAGCGCTGCTTCGCGAAGACGAGCTGGTTCTTGAGCTCGACATCGTTGCCCACCGCGGCAATCCCGCGGGTGAGCCAGTCACAAGCCTGCTGCATCTGTTGCCGATCGAAGGCGGCGCGCGCCCCCCAGAGCGCCGCGGCCGGCAGCAACCCCGAGGTGGGATAGTCGGTGAAGAAGCGACGCACTTTTTCGATGGTGCCGTCGTACTTGCCGCCGCCGTAGTCGAGTTGCGCCAGCCGGAGCAGCGCCTTGTCGGCCCAGGCCGAGGTGGGATAGTCAAGGACGATCTGGGTGAAGCCGGCGCGCATCTCTTCGCCAGTCTTGGCGACCGTGGCGGCGGTGAACAGCACTTCGGGGAAGATCGGGTCGCTGGTCGGCGTGCGAATCTTGATGCGCGCGACCACGGCCCGCGCCGAATCGCCGTAGCCCTCCTGCGCGAGGCGAACGACTTCCTGGAGCTGGGGCGTGGCTGGGAGAATCGGGGCCTGGGCCGCGAGCGCGCGAGGACGGGCGGCCGCGATCACCCCGACGAGCAGCACGAACAGGCCGATTCGGTTGTGGCGCATCAGGCAGCCTTCCGTGAAGCGGTGGTCGCGAGGGTGAGGACGAGGTCGGTCATGATGCCAGTTTCGTCAGAAATCGTGGTGGTCTTGATGGCAATGTCGGCCGCAAGTGTCGCGTTGATGGCTGCCTGGAGCCTCGGTTGCGACCAGCGTGGCGTGACGTCGGCGATCAAGGCGGCGAAGGGCCCGTAACTGCCGACCCGTGGCCGGACATCGAAGCAGAGCTTCTTGACCCGCTCGGCGAGGGTACTGCCACGGGCTTTCGTCTCCTCGGCGGTCGCACGCGCCCAGCGCAGGGTGATGAACGATGTTCCGAGCAGCGAGACGAGGCTAACCCCCGAATTACCGGTGGTCTCGAGCAGTCGCGGCACCAGGCGAATGGCGGTGGCGAGGTCGTCGCGCAGGATGGCATCGCGCCAGTCGTCCGGGGTTTCGCCAAAGCGAATGCCGACCAGCGACGACACGGTCTCGCGATCGATCGGGCCGCTCGTGGTGAGGCCGGAGAGCTTGGCGACCTCGGCCGCGAGGAGGCCAAGATCGCCGCCGGTGGCGCGAAGCAGGTGCTCACGGGCATCGGGCGTGATCGTGATCCCGGCCGAGACCATCCGGGCGTCGAGCCAGTCATCCAGTGCGTCGCCGGTCAGGGCGGCACAGTTGACGGCGACACAATGGGCGGCGAGGTCGTCGTCGGCCTCGCCGTCGCCGCCCTGGACCAGCACCAGCACGGTGTCAGGCGAAGGCCGCTGGAGGTACGCCACGGCGGCCTGCTTGGCCTTGGTCTTCCGCTTCCACGTTTCGACGTCCCGGACCACCACGACGCGTCGTTCGGCCATCATCGGCAGGGTGGAGCACACCGCAGCCAACGCCTCGGGGTCAACCTGCTGGCCGGAGAGGATGTCGAGGTTGAAGTCGCGCAGGGACGGCTCGAGCGCGGTGTCGAGAATCAGCGCCTGCACTTCTTCCTTGAGAATCCCTTCGCCACCGTGGAGGTAATACGCCGGTGCCGGGGGAGCCTTGGCGAGGGCCCGGCGAAGCTGTGGCGGTGAAAGACGGGTGGACATGGCAGCAATCTAAGAGCGCTTCCACATCTCCGCATAGAGAATCGCGATCGCCGACTTGGCGTCGTCGATCTCGCCGTCGCGCACCATCCGGAGAACCTCGCTCCAGCGGATCTCGTGCAACTCGATCACCTCGTCGTCCTCGCGGGCGGTATCGCCCTGGGCCAGGCCGGTGGCAAGAAAGAGGTCGATCCGTTCATCGGTGAACCCCGGCGTGGTCCAGAAGGTGGTCAGTGGCTCAAGGTGGGAGCAGGTGTAGCCGGTCTCCTCGCGCAATTCGCGGTGGGCAGCCGCTGCCGGTGTTTCATTCTGGTCACGCCGGCCGGCCGGGATCTCCCAGAGATAGCCGTCAACGGCGTGGCGGAACTGCCGAATGAGCAGGACGCGGGGGTCGGCCGACGCTGGATCATCGAGGAACGGCACCACCGCCGACGCCCCCGGATGCCGGAGCATCTCGAGGTCGCCGGTGTTGCCGTTGGGGAACTGCACCGTGTCGACGTCGAGGGAGACGACGCGGCCGGTGAAGATGCGATGGGAGGAGAGGAGGGACATGAGCAATTCAAGAGTGAGTGGTGAACGGTGAACAGTGAGCGGTGAATGGTGACTGGTGAATCCTGAAATCCCGCCCACGACTCACCAATCACCATTCACCACTCACCACTCACTTTCTCTAGTACGCCTGCACGCTGATCGGTCCCAGGTTCAGCTTCTCGATGACGGGCCGGATCTTGGCGATGTCGCCGACGACCACCACCGTCATCTGCGCCGGATCAAAATACTTCTCTGCGGCACGCTGGACATCGGCGGCGGTGAGCTGCCCGATCCGGGTGTACTCCTCTGCGATGGTCGCGAGCGGCCGGCCGAAGAGCACGCTGGTGCTGATGGCGCCGGCGACCTGACCGGCGGTCTCGTAGTTGTCCAGTGCGCCGAGGACGATGTAGGCCTTGCCACGGTCGAGTTCCGTCGGCGTGATCAGCTCCGAGCGGATACGCTTGAATTCGCGGAAGAAAACGGCGAGCGACGAATCGGTCACGTTGGTCCTGACCTGTGCACTCGCGAGGAAGGCACCCGGAACCGGCGACCAACCGAAGTTCGAACTGGCGCCGTAGGTGTAGCCCAGCTGCTCGCGGAGGAAGTCGTTCAGCCGCGAGGAGAACGACCCGCCGAGGATGGTGTTCATCAATTCAATCGCGGGATAATCCGGCGACGTGCGGTTGGTGCCCGGGGCGCCGATCATGATCACCGATTGGGCCGCGCCGGGCTTGTCGACCAGGATGACGTGCGTGGCGGTGCGTGGTGCCGCAGCCACCGCGGCGGCGGCCGGCTTGGTCGGAGCATTCGCCGGCGAAGTCCAGCTGCCGAAGTGGGCGGTGACCCAGGCGCGCGCCTCGGCCAGGGTGACATCGCCAGTGATGATGAAGGTCGCCCGGCGCGGATCGATGACGCTGGTCCAGAGGCGCCGCACCATGGCGGAATCGAATGTCGCCACACTGGCCGAGTCTCCGGCGATCTCGTTGTGATAGGGATGTCCGGCAGGGAAAACGTTCCGGTAGAACACCTTGGAAGCGACCGAAGTGGGCCGATCGCGGGCGGTCAGGAAGCCGACCAGCCGGAGATCGCGCAGTCGCTTGACATCGGCTGCTGCAAAATTGGGCCGCAGGGTCACGTCGGACATGAGCGCCATCGCCTTGTCGATGGTCCGCTTCGGTGCCCGCACGCTCACCGAGAAGTTCTCCCAGCTTGCGCCGGCGCCGATCCGCGCGCCGAGCAGGTCGATCTCCTCGGCCAGCTGGACGCCGGTGCGCCCACCGGCACCTTCCATGAGGGTGCCAGCGGCGAAGGGCGCCAGGCCGGGCGTGACGCCCTGCAGGCGCGCTCCGCCGTCGATGATCAATCGTCCTTCAACAATGGGCACTTCCGCGTTGCGCGAGACGAGCACGGTGATGCCGTTCGGCAACACGGCGCGTTCGACCCTGGGAAGCACGAGGGTTGGCGCGGGGCCGAGGGTCGGCGCGGTGGTGACTTGGGCCATCAGGGGTGTGGCCGCCAGGATCAGGGCGGCACTGAGCAATCCGGGCTTCATGGTACGCTCCTCCGCTGGGCTGCCACACCCGGGGTTGCTGCCTTGCCGGTCGGCACGACGGAAATGACGACGCGTGGTCCGAGCAGGTACTGGCGGACCACGCGCTGCACGTCCGCCGCGGTCACGGCGCGGAGCCGGTCGATGTCCTTCTGGAACCCATCCGGCGTTCCGAGCTCGATGTAGTACTGGTTGAGGAGGCGGGCCTTGCCCATCACCGTTTCCATGCCGCCGAGGATGCGCGACTCCATGGAGTTCCTGGCCTGCTCCATCTCGCGCGCACTTGGGCCGTCCTTGGCAAGACGCTGCAGCTCCGCGTCGATCGCTGTCTGCAGTTCGGGAAGGTTGTGGCCGGGACGCGCCTGCGCGACGATGCCGAAGTAGCCGGCCACGTGCTGATTATTGGCGGAGGCGTAGACCGATCCCGCACTCTGGTCGATATAGACCAGTCGCTGGGTCAGGCGCGAGCTCTTGGCGCCGGTCAACAGGAACGAGGCGACATCGAGCGTGACGTCGTCGGGGTCCCATGCGCGCACGGTTTCAAAGTCGTAGGTGAGCTGCGGCACCTGCACTCGATCCTCGAGCGTGACCATCGTGTCGGCCGTGAGCCGCGGCTGCGACGGCACGAGCTTGGGTGCGCCGGGGCCGCGGGGAATCGCGCCGAAATACTTCTTGACCAGCTTGATCACGCTATCGCGCTTGACGGCCCCGGCGACGGCGATCACGGCGTTGTCGGGGGCGTAGTACCGGCGGAAGAAATCGCGAACGTCCTCGAGGGACGCCGCCGACAGGTCGGCCATCGAGCCGATCACGGGCCAGGAGTAGGGATGGCCCGGTGGGAAGAGCATGCCGGGTTCATAGTCCTCCACCAAGCCGTACGGCTGATTCTCGACGCTCTGGCGGCGCTCGTTCTTCACGATGTCGCGCTGGGCATCGACCTTCTTGGCGTCCATCACCGGGAGGAACCACCCCATCCGGTCGGCGTCGAGCCAGAACATGAGCGGCAACGCGTGCACCGGACCGGCCTCGTAATAGTCGGTCACGTCATTGGAGGTCGAGGCGTTGTTGTTGGCGCCGGCGGCTTCAAGGAGGCGATCGAACTGCGGATACGGTGCATGCTCGGACCCCATGAACATCAGGTGCTCGAACAGGTGCGCCAGCCCGGTGCGGCCGGGCTTCTCGTTGGCGGAGCCCACGTCGAACCAGGTGTTGACGGTGACGATGGGCGATGATTGGTCCTCATGCACGATGATACGCAGGCCATTCGGCAGCGTGTCAACCGTGGCGGGGACACGAACACCCTGACCTGAGAGCGACGCTGCCCCCAGGAGCAGGACGGCCCCGGCGAGAAGGTGGGTACGATGAAACACGTCAGCTACCTCGAAAGATGAAAGAAGCGAGATACGGGAAGGGGGATCCCGCTTACTACTCCGGGGGTTTCGCAGTGGCGATCCATCCCGGGCGTTGCCAGGGTCCAGTCTCGAAGAGCCTGGGTTCGAATTTCACGTTCAACTTGACGTTGGTGTAGTCCTCGCGCTGGATCTCCTTCCCGTTGCGGTAGAACACCATCTTGGTCTCCGCCGGCACCTTTCCCTTGAGGCGGCCTGTCACCCGGGCATCGATGAACGGCTTCCCGTTGCTGGGATCGAGCACTCGGGTGAGCAGCAGCGTCTTCTGGTCAACCCATAATTGCGCCGAGGTGGTGTCACTCACCGGCGCACCCACCACCCAGGCGGGTCGGCCTTCCCAGTGGTCGGCGCGGACGATCGACAGGTCGAAGCCGGCCTTCCTGACCTTCTCTGCCATGGCCGCCGCGGGCTGGACGTAGATGTCGCAGAGCAGGAGGCCCAGGGCGTTGGCATAGGGTCGAGCTCGGCCGACCTTGCCGCGGGTGTAGATGTAGAGGGAATCGCTGCGGGCGATCCAGCTGTTCATGCTGTCGAGCGGGGCGATGTCGATGCGCAGGACACCGGCCGCCTCGCTTTCGTACCAGGTCTGGTCCGGTCGGTTCGGCACCACGGTGCGCTGGACGAAAGTGCGGGTGGTGGACCACTTGCCGTGCCAGCGGTCGTGCATTGCCGCCAGCAGCGCTTCGCCGCTGGCCGGCTGCGCGCCGGCGACCTGGAGCAGCAGCGCGGTGAAAAGAATCATCCGATCTCTACCTTCTCGCCGTGTGCCGGCACATGGACCTCCTTCACTCCTTCCTCCTCGAGCAGTTTCTTCATCGCCACCAGCGATTCCGGTTCGCCATGCACGCAGAAGGCGCGCTTGACCGGGCCGCCGAGGTTGCGAACCCACTGGCGGAGTTCATCGCGTCCCGCGTGGGCCGAATAGCCGTCGATGTTCACCACCTCGGCGGCAATGGTGTGTGGCTCGCCGAGAATATTCACCTGCTTCTGACCGGACTCGATCCGGTGACCGAGGGTGTAGGACGCCTGGAATCCGACGATCATGATGCAGTTGCGCGGATCCTCACAGTGGTTGGCGAGGTGGTGCACGATGCGACCGTTCTCCGCCATCCCGGACGCCGAGATGATGATCGCCGGCCCCTTGAGCGTGTTGAGCTTCTTCGATTCCTCCACATCCCGCACGTAAGTCACCAGGTGATAGTCGAAGAGCGTGGACTCCTCTTGGACGAAACTCTCCGTGTGATCAAAGAGCTCCGGGTGCATCCGGAAGACGCTGGTGGCCTCGACGGCCATCGGTGAGTCGATGTAGATCGGGAGATCGGGGATCTTCCCCTCATGGTTGAGTTCGTGGAGGGCATAGACCAGCTCCTGGGTGCGCCCGACCGCGAACGACGGCACCAGGA
Organism: Gemmatimonadota bacterium; assembly: GCA_025361465.1. Taxonomy (GTDB): domain Bacteria; phylum Gemmatimonadota; class Gemmatimonadetes; order Gemmatimonadales; family GWC2-71-9; genus Palsa-1233. The sequence continues at coordinate 9,345 of JANYAG010000130.1, read as the reverse complement.
TGATCCCCCCTCGCGCAGCCACTCGACGGACCACCTCGCCAAGATGCGCCTTGGCGTCGTTGCTGGCGTCGTGGTTCTTGAGGGCATAGGTGCTTTCGATGATCAGGGTGTCAATTGGTCCGGTCGGCGAGACCGGGTCGCGGATGATCGGCTGACCCCAGCGCCCGATGTCCCCGGAAAAGACCAGGCGATGCGGCGTTGCGCCGGCGAGGCTCACGTCGATGTTCGCGCTGCCCAGGATGTGCCCGGCGTCGCGGTAGGTCACCGTGAGGTCGCTCGCGACAGAAAAAGGCCGGTCGTACGGATGGTTTTCCATCAGTTCCGGGACGCGAATCGCGTCGGCCATGCTGTACAGCGGCGCCGAGGCCGGGCCGGCGCGGCCCTTCTTCTGCAGCCAGCGGAAATCAGACTCCTGGATGTGGGCGGAATCGGTCAGCATGAAGGCGCACAGGTCGCGCGTCGCCGGCGTGGCGTAGATGGGGTTGTTGAACTGGTCGGCGACAAGCAGGGGGAGCCGGCCGGAGTGGTCGATGTGGGCGTGGCTCAGCACCACCGCGTCGAGTTGCCGGGCATCGAAGGGCAGGTTGGCGTTGAGCTTTGCGGACTCATCCCGCTTCCCCTGAAACATGCCGCAGTCGAGTGCGACGCGATGGCCACGCCATTCGAGCAGATGGCAGGACCCGGTCACCTGACCGGCCGCGCCCCAGAAGGTGACCGTGACTCCGCTCATGGAAAATTCCTCGAGGCTAGAAGGGGAACGACTCGCCGCGCCGTGGAACGATCACGTCGCGCACGCCCTCCTCGCGGAGGATCGTGACCATCATGGCGACCGACAGGTCATCACCCTGTACCACAAAGGCGCGCCGGATCGGTCCGCCGAGGGCGCGCAGCCAGCCGCGCATCTCTTCGCCATCGGCATAGCCCGAGTAGGCGGGCATCGCCTCGATCGCCGCATGGCGTTCGATGGTCTGGCCATCGATCTCCACGCTGTCGGGTTCTTCGAGGAGCATTCCCCCAAGCGACCCTTCTTCCTGGAACGAAATCAGCATCACGGTATGCTGCGTGTCGCCGAGGCAACGGCGGATATGGTGGGCCGAGCGGCCGGAATCCCCGGTTTCGCTCGGCGCGATGATGATCGCCGGGCCGGGGCGCACGTCGAGCGCGTCGCGGGCCGCCTGATTGGTGACCGGCACCACGAGCGATTCGTCGAAGGGACCGTTGTCCGACGTGTAGGCCCTCGCCGGATCGGCCAGGGTTTCCGGCGTCAAGCGCATCATCGTGGCCAGCGAGACCGGAGTCGGCGTGTCGAGGAAGATCGGGATTTCGGGGATCGCGCCGCGGTGATGGAGTTCCTGCACCACGCGGATCAGTTCCTGCGCGGGTCCCAGCGCCGCCGCCGGAACGATCAGTTGTCCTCCGCGAGCCACCACGCCGGCGATGATGTCGGCCAGGTGCTGCTGGGCGTCGGAGAACATCGGATGAGACGCCTGGGCAAAGGGCGACCCGATGATCAGGGTATCCACTTCGCCGGGATCGGTGTGCGGGTCGGGAAACAACGCGGATCCGGGTCGGCTGACGCAGGCGGAATAGATGATCCGGTGCGAGCCGCCTTCTCCGGTCCGCAATTCGATCGAGGCGGACCCGAGCATGTGGCCCGCGTCATGGAAGGCGAAGGTGAGATTCCGGCGCAGGTGGTGTACGCGCTGATATGGCTGGCCCACGAAGCGCGACAGCGCGCCGAGCGCGTCGGGAAGGTCGTAGAGGGCGCCCTCACCGTGAAGCGCCTTCAGTTCGAGCGCCGCCTCGGGCAGCAGGATCGCCGCGACATCGTGGGTGCCGAGGGTCGAATAGATCGGCCCGGCGTAGCCGTGGCGCACCAGCTGCGGGGTTCGTCCGGCATAGGCGAGTCCTGCCTGGGAGAGCAGGATCGCGTCGACCTTCTCAGGGTTCAGCGGAAGGTCGCGGTTCTTCGCTTCGGCCTGGGCCAGGTTGCCCTGAAAGAGGCCGGCGTCGAGGAGCACCCGCGCCCCGGCCGCCTCGAGCAGGATCATCGAGCCGGTCGCGGTGGCTGCGCCACCGAAGAAAGTGAGGGTACGAGGAGCGCTCATTTCGTCCCGAAGAGGCGGTCCCCGGCATCGCCGAGGCCTGGAAGAATGTAGCCGTGCTCATTCAACTCGCGATCGAGCGCCGCCGCAAAGATGGGAACGTCCGGATGGGCCGACGTGAACGCTGCCACTCCCTCCGGCGCTGCCACGATGCAGAGCAGGGCGAGGTGCCTTGCCCCCGCGCGCTTGAGCTCGCTCATCGCCTCGCTCGCCGATCCGCCGGTGGCGAGCATCGGATCGAGGACGAAGAACCAATGATCGGCTACCGGCATCGGCACCTTGAAGTAATAGGAGACCGGCTGCAGCGTGCTGTGGTCGCGGTAGAGGCCGATATGGCCCACCCGGGCATTCGGGATCAACTGCACGATGCCCTCGACCATCCCGAGTCCCGCCCGGAGGATCGGCACCAGGGCAATCTTGCGGGCGATCCGCTCACCCCGGGTCGTCTCGAGTGGTGTGACCACCTCGACGGGCTCGGTCGGGAGATCCCGGGTGACCTCATAGGTCATCAGCGCGGCGATTTCGCCGACCAGTTGCTTGAAGTCCCGGGACGACGTGGCCGTGTCACGGAGCAACGCCATTTTGTGGCGAATAAGGGGGTGATCCAGGACAGTCAGACCGCGGCCGCTGAGGGTGACCATATCCTTGTATAGTCTCGTCATGTCGGGGCGTTTGCAATGTGGCACAAGGAGTTGGCCCTCCCGGGCGACCCCGGGACGCCACCCCCGGGGGGCCAGGGGGAGGCCGGTCGCCCGCTGGCGGCCTTACTCTTCATAGCATGAGACGTTTACTCCCCTTTTTCCTGTTCCTGCTCGGTTGCGCGCGGCCAACGCCGGGGGTTCCACTCACCCCGGAACATCGCGCGGCCATGGTCGACAGCGTCACGTCGATGCTCACCGCCTGGCGTCAGGCGGTCAGTGCGAGGAATGCCGACCTCGTGGCCAAGTTCTACGCGGATGACCCCGGCTTCCGCTGGATCGAAGATGGCACGGTGCGGTATACCTCGCGGCAGCAGGTCGCCGAGGCCTATCGTAGCCTGGCCCCTTCGCTGCGTTCACTGGAATTCACGCTCGACAATCCGCAGGTGACGCCGCTGGCGCCGGGGGTCGCGCTGGTGACGACGCTGTTCACCCAGAAGGTCACCGACAGCCTCGGTGCGGTCACCGGCTTTGCCGGGGCGCTGACACTGACCGTGGTGCATGCCGATACCGGATGGCGCTTCCTCGCGGGGCACACCTCATCGGTCATCCCGCGGGCAGTGGCGCCGGGGCTGAAAGCGGAGTGAGTCGGGGTATTCCGTTCGCGGTGGCGTCCCCTCGCCCGTCTCACTAGGGTTCACCCACGCCATCGGGCAGGCGTCGCCGCGAGGTGCCGCCCGCCAGCCGTCCCTCTTCTTCCGATATGGGCCCATGAACGATACTGACATCGACACTGACGCCGTCACGCCGGCCGTGACGCCTCCCTTCGACCCGATGGTGCAGCGCCTGTTCGAGGCGCGGATCGTCATCATCACCGGCGAGATCACCCAGGAGGTGGCGCAGAAGGTGATGGCCCAGTTGCTGTCCCTTGCGGCCACCTCGGCGACCGAGCCGATCACCATCTACATCAATTCGCAGGGCGGGCATGTCGAGGCCGGGGATTCGATCCACGACATGATTCGTTACATCGGTCCGCCGGTGCGGATTGTCGGGACGGGATGGGTGGCGAGCATTGCGACCCTGATCTTCGTCTCGGTGCCCCGGTCCCAGCGGTACTGCCTGCCGAACACCCGCTTCCTGCTGCACCAGCCGGCCGGCGGGATGGGCGGCACCGCGTCGGACATCGCGATCGAGGCGCGCGAAATCGTGAAGATGCGCGAGCGCCTGAACCGGATGTTCGCCAAGGAGACCGGTCAGACGATCGAGCGGATCGAGGATGATACGGGACGGAATTTCTGGCTCGACGCCGAACAGGCCAAGGAGTATGGACTGGTCGGGAAGATCATCGTCAAGCAGACAGAGTTGAAGTGAACTGTTGCAAGTCGTGGACCCCCGACCCGACGAGGATGTCATGCGATTGGTTCGATTGATGCCCATGCTTTTTCCGGTCCTGCTCGCGGCGCAGGCAAAGCCGCCCACGCCGGCCGAGCAGATCGCGCTGGCCGTCCTCCCGTTGCCGCAGGAGTTCCGTGCCGATGCGACCGTGCTCGGATACAACGACGCCGGCAAGCTCGTCCCGCTGCGGACCACCAAGGGGGCGATGATCTGCCTCGCGGATGATCCCGCCGACGATCGCTTCCATGTCGCCTGTTATGCCCGTTCCCTCGAGCCGTTCATGCTCCGCGGGCGCCAGCTGCGAGCCGCCGGCACCAAGGGCGACCAGGTTGACAGCGTCCGTTTCCGCGAGATCCGCGCGCGAACGCTGCACATGCCCAAGCAGGGAGCGCTCTGGCAGCTCAATGGGCCGATCACCGCCGTGGATGTCGCGGCCGGGAAAATCGGCCCGGAGGTCAAGCTGTTGTCCGTGATCTACATGCCCTACGCCACGCCGGCGAGCACCGGGATCCCGACGGCGCCGGTGGCCGGAATGCCGTGGTTGATGTTCCCCGGGACGCCCAAGGCGCACATCATGCTCACGCCGGCGATGTGACCATGGTGATCGCTCCAGCCTTGAAGGCATGCCTGCTGCGGGACCTCGCCGGCTTCAGCGCCGAACTGGATGCCTATCCGGACGAGGCGTCGGTGTGGGCGATGCCGCCGGGAGTGAGCAACTCGACGGGCACGCTCACACTGCATTGTTGCGGCAACATGCGCCACTTCATCGGAGCGATGCTGGGGAAGAGCGGCTACGTCCGTCAGCGCGATGCGGAATTCGCCCAGCGTGACTTGCCACGCAGCGAGCTCCATGTGCTGATCGCGGTGACCATGGATGAGGTGGCGCACGCGCTGGACCAGCTCGACGAGTCATCGCTGCCCCCCGTCGTGCCGACTCCCATCGGCGGTGTCCAGCCGCCGATGACCACATGGCTCGTTCACCTCGCCACCCACATCGCCTACCATCTCGGCCAGGCCGACATTCACCGCCGACTCGTCACCGGTGAACGGCGGCCGGTCGGGGTGATGGGGATCGCCCCGTTGATGGGTGGCGCCCACCCCTGATCGGGGGACGATGATGCGGATTCGAATCCTGCTGGGTGCCGTGCTGATTCTCGCGGGCGGCTACATCCTCGCCAAGGGGCTGAGTTACACCAGCAAGGAGCACGTGCTCGACATTGGTGACGTGCACATCACGGCGAACGAGCGACAGCCGGTGCCGACCTGGGCCGGTGGGCTGGTGGCCATCGCCGGCCTTGTGCTGGTTCTCTCGGGGTCGTCGCGGCGGCCGTGAGCTCACGAACGATGACCGATGGTCGATGGTCGATGACCGATCTCCGTGGGGAACAGTGACCGAATCCCGAGCCTGGGTCTTCATTGTCGTGGCCGGACTGCTCGAGGTGACCTGGGCATTGGGCCTCAAGTTCAGCCAGGGATTTTCTCGGCCGGGGCCGAGTGCCATCACCATCGCGGCCTTGGCCGGATCGATGTGGCTGCTGGCACAGGCGTTCCGGGTGTTGCCGGCCGGGTCGGCCTACGCGGTGTGGGTTGGCATCGGGGCGGTGGGCACGGCGATTCTCGGTGTGGTGCTCCTGGGTGAGTCGCGCAGCCTGATGCGGCTGTTCTGTATCGCGTTGATCGTCGCCGGCATCATCGGGGTGCGGGTGACGAAGTGACGTCTCGGGTGCTGGTGATTGTCTGGGCGACCGCGTCGAGCCTGATGTACTGGATGATGTCACACGGCCCCGGCATCAGCCCGGATTCGATCGTCTACCTCGAGAGCGCGCGCAGCATTCTCGCCGGCCAAGGCGTCGTGGTTGCCGGTGTGCCCATGACGCACTTCCCGCCGGTCTATCCGTTGCTGCTCGCCGCCGTCGGTCTCGTCGATCATGACCTCTTGCACGCGGTGCGGCTACTGCACGCCTTTCTGTTTGGCGCCGACGTCGTGCTGGTCGGTTCGGCGGTGTACCTCGCGACAGGGCGGCGGAACGTTCCCGCCGCGCTGGCAGGGTTGTTGTTCGTGGTGTCCGCACCGGGGCTCGACCTGCACGCGATGGCGTGGTCGGAGCCACTCTTCTTCGCGTTCACGCTCGCGGGCCTGCTGGTGCTTGCGGCACAGGTGTCCCATCCGAATCGGCGGATGGTGGCACTCGGTGCCACCTGCCTGGGGCTGGCGATGGCGACGCGCTATGTCGGCATCATGCTGATTCCCGTGTTGCTGTTGGTCCTCTGGTTCGTGGGGAGCCGCTCCGTCCGCGACCGCATGCGGGACTCGTTCGTCGCGATACCACTGGTCGTTGCGCCGCTCGGCCTCTGGATGGTGCGCAACACGATGCTGTCCCACGGCGTGACCGATCGCACCCTGGCGTGGCATCCGGTGGGTCGAGCGCACCTCGAACAGCTGGTTCATACCCTCAGCGACGCGATCCTGCCGTTACCCGTCAGTGTCCTCGCCAAAGTAGCCCTCCTGCTGGGACTGCTCTTCCTGCTTGCGGCGAGTTGGCGCCAATCACCCACCGAAGAGCACAACGATTGGTACACCGGGCTGTCCCGATCGTTGCTACTGCTGTTGGTGCTCTTCGCCGTGACGTATGTCGCTTTCCTGCTGGTGTCGATCTCGCTTGCCGATGCCAATACCCCACTCGACGACCGCCTGCTCTTTCCGGTGTACGGCTGTGCGATCGTCGCGGGCACCATCATCGGTGCCCGCTTTGCTTGGTCGAGGTCGTGGGCAGGTTGGGGCCTGTCGGCGCTGGTGGCGCTTTCGCTCGGACTGCGGATGGTGCCAGCCGCGGAGACGGTGATCCGCGTGCATCGGGATGGCAGCGGATACAGCAGCGCGGGGTGGCGGGGGTCGCCGGCGATCGCGCAACTTGGCGCGCTGTCACGTTCTGTGGTGGTCTTCTCCAACGCCTCGGAGGCGGTCGGGTATCTGACCGCATTGCACGTCCTGCCACTGCCCGATTCACTGTCGCCGGCAACACTCCTCCCGAATCGCCGGTTTCAGGCAGAGATCGCCACCCTCTGTGCCCGGGTCAACTCAGGCCTGGCGGTGGCGGCCTACCTCACCACCGAAGGGATCGGCGACCCGGACGAGAAGGCCAGACTGGCACAGCGCTGCACCTTCCGGCAGGCAACGGACTATCCAGACGGGACGATCTACAGCGTCGAACCTCTTCGCCCGAGGTTGCCCGGCTGAGCCTGACGGCCTTGGTCGGGTGGGCCGGGTTGGCCGGGGCGGCCCGGGTTCCTATATTCCGCCCCCCAAGGCCAGGTAGCTCAGTTGGTAGAGCACGTGACTGAAAATCACGGTGTCGGCGGTTCAATTCCGCCCCTGGCCATTGATCCTGAAGGACTTACAAGACTCTATGCGGTGACGACGTGAGGGGGGACAGGTGACTGTCCCCCCTCTTCTATCCATGACAGGGTCCGTGTGGTAGACTTTTCGCTTCACTTGCCGGCCTGAACCACCGGGTCAAGAATCGATGGCGAACCCCACGATCGTGACCGAGGATCCGCGAGACCCATGAAACATCTCATCGGATTGACAGTGCTTCTCGTCGCCTGCTCCTCCTCGCCAACGGGCCCATCGTCCAACCCGACGCTCCAGTATGCGGACGCCTGTAGCCGGATGTCTCATGGCACGGGGAGCGTGATCTACGCCGATGGGAGTGTCCTGACGGAGGATAGCTACGGCAATCCGTACTATCGGAACAGCACCACCGTCTCGTGTCGATGGGCCGAAGCCACTTCCGGGAATCCCGGTTCACCCACCACCCACGACGTCATTCTCGCGGTAGTCTGGAAATGACACCGCACATGGGGTCAGCCGTTCCATTTCATTTCTGATCATGCAAACAGCCCCGCTCACTCGAGCGGGGCTGTTTGTTTCATGAATCCGGGACGGGCGTTACGCCGCAGCTGACTTTCCGTCGAGCATTGCGGCGACCGCCCCGAGCACGCCATAGGTCAGCACCATCACTACCAGGAGTTCCCACGCCGTGGCATAGGGAAAGTCCTTGATCCACACCTGCCAGACCAGCACGGCCGGGAAGCTGACAAACGCCCCGGCAAAGAGGCCGAACTTGAATCCGGCGGCTGCGCCGGTCCCGGACACAGTCCCGAATCTGTCCCACGCCACCATGAGCATGAAGGCCGCCGCGAAGTCGGCGACGAAGAGCCACCTCATCGGCGGTGTCGGGTTGACCCAGGACAACGAGGAGAAGGTGGTGCCCCACACGAACTTCATCATCAGCCAACCGATCGCGATATGGACAATACCGAGCACAACGGTTCCGGTCAGGATCCGACGCACGTTCATCTGAACCTCGATGTCGCGGGTGATCAGGAAGAGCTGTTGGTGGAGGGGGATGGCCTGAAGCGGCTGGCCGGACCCCCATCGCAAAGGTCCGGTCCAGTACACGGTCCGTCAAGGGTACGGACTGGGGCTACCCCGCGAGCAGTTCCCGCCCGATATCGTGCATCGCCTTGAACGTGGCGTCGATATCGGCGATGGTGGTGCGGTGGGAGCAGATCGAGAGTCGCTGGGTGACCCGGCCATGAATCCGGGTGGTCATCGCAAAGGCGAGCCGCCGCGACTGCAGTTCGTCGGTAAGGCGCTGGTTGAGTGTGTCGAGACGAGCGTCATCGCCGCGCAGTGATGGCGGCGCCCAGCGGAAGGAGTAGAGGTACAGCGCCGGCTCCGGCTGCACCGCCTCGAAATCCTCCGAAGCAAGCACCAGGGCGTGCAGGTGCCTGGCACAGGCGATCGTCTGGCGGAAGAAGGTGCGATACGCCTCGGCACCGTAGTACCGCAACGACATCCACACCTTGAGCGCGCGCCAGCTGCGCGAGAGTTGCGGGCCGTAGTCGAAGTAGTTGAGTCCCGAGTATTCACTCGTGGCCGACGGCAGGAGGTAGGAGGCGGTCATCGCGAACGCTGCCCGCATCGTCTCCGGATCACGCACCAGCAAGCAGCCGGCCTCATACGAGACGCCAAGCCACTTGTGGGCATCGAACGAGACCGAGTCGGCTCGTGCGAGTCCGTGGAACGCGGGCGACAATTCCGGCAGCATCGCCCCCAGGGCGCCGCACGCCCCATCGGCGTGGAACCAGAGATCGCGTCTCGCCGCGACATCGGCCAGGGCGTCGAGGTCGTCGATGGCACC
>JANYAG010000108.1 GCA_025361465.1 Gemmatimonadota bacterium | reverse complement strand
AACGTCGGTGCCGCGACCGAGACCGAGATGAAGGAGAAGAAGGCGCGGGTCGAGGACGCCCTGCACGCGACGCGTGCGGCCGTTGAGGAAGGCATTGTGCCGGGCGGCGGCGTCGCGTTGCTGCGCTGCCAGTCGGTGCTCGACAAGGTGAAGGCCACCGGGGACGAGAAGATCGGCGTCGAGATCATTCGTCGCGCGATCGAGGAGCCGATCCGGGCGATTGCGATCAACGCTGGTGTTGAGGGCTCGATCGTGGTGGCCCGCGTCAAGGAATCGAAGGACAAGGCGTTCGGCTACAATGCGGCGACCGATGTCTACGAAGACATGATGAAGGCCGGGGTCATCGACCCGACCAAGGTCACCCGCACGGCGCTGCAGAACGCGGCTTCGATTGCCGGCCTGCTGTTGACCACCGAATGCGTCATCGTCGAACGCAAGGAAGACAAGCCGGCCATGCCGATGGGTGGTGGCGGCGGCGGTGGTGGCATGGGCGGGATGTACTAGTCGGCAGGACCGATCGGTGAATGCGCACGGGCGCCTAGTGGGCGCCCGTGTCGCGTAGGCCCCCGCGGCGCTTACATTCTCGCTCTCTCTCTCCGGCGCCGGGCCCCCCACGTGACCGATCGCTCCGCGCTTTCCGCCCCGACCGTCTCCGCCTGGTCCACCATCCGGGAAGCTCTTCGCGGGTCCGACCAGGATTTCACCGAGGGTCCGCTCGGGCGGGCGGTTGTCTTGCTTGCGATCCCGATGGTGGTCGAGATGGCGATGGAGAGCATCTTCGCCATCACCGATATCTTCTTCGTGTCGAAGCTGGGCGCCTCCGCCGTGGCGGCCGTCGGGCTGACGGAGTCGTTGCTGGCCGTGGTCTATGCCCTGGCCATGGGGATGGGCACGGCCGTCACGGCGATCGTGTCACGACGGATCGGGGAGAAGCATCCTGCCGGGGCGGCGCACGCCGCCGCCCAGGGACTGCTGCTCGGCGTGCTGACCGCGTTGGTGCTGGGCTCCCTCGGAAGCATCTTTGCGCCGCAGTTGCTGAGGCTGATGGGCGCATCGCCAGACGTTCTGGCCGTGGGCACCGGCTTCGCCCGCGTGATGCTCGGTGGGGAAGCCTCGGTGATCCTGCTCTTCCTCCTCAACGCAGCGTTCCGCGGGGCGGGTGATGCGGCGATCGCCATGCGAGTGCTGCTGGTATCGAACGCCATCAACATCCTGCTTGGGCCCTGCCTGATCTTCGGGGTCGGCCCATTCCCCCACCTGGGCGTGACCGGCGCGGCGATCGCCACGACCATCGGTCGCGGCACCGGCGCGCTGGTTGCCTTCCTGACGCTCGTGGGCGGGCACCATCGCTTGCGCGTCACGTTGAGGGACTTCACCCCTGACCTTGTCCAGATGCGGGTGCTGCTCCGCCTGGCCGGGTCGGCGACCTTTCAGTTCATCATCGGCACGGCGAGCTGGATCGGTCTGGTCCGCATCATCGCGATGTTCGGCAGCGTGGGGCTGGCCGGCTACACGGTCGCGATCCGCCTGCTGATCTTCGCCCTCCTGCCTGCCTGGGGGGTCGCCAATGCCGCCGCGACGCTCGTCGGCCAGAACCTTGGCGCCGGCAAGCCCGAGCGCGCCGAGCAATCCGTCTGGGTCGCGTGCCGCTACAACCTGGTGTTCCTCTCTGTCCTCGGCGTGGTCTTCGTCGCGTTTGCGCCCACGCTCACCGGCGCCTTCGGCCACGACGCCGAGGTGTCGCGCGTCGCCGCATTGGGTTTGCGAATCATGTCGATCGGGTTTCCATGTTACGCCTTCGGCATGGTCGTGATGCAGGCGTTCAACGGGGCCGGTGATACCTGGACACCGACTTGGCTCAACTTCGTCATCTTCTGGTGCTGGGAGATTCCCCTGGCCTGGCTGCTCGCCGAGCCGCTCGGCTGGGGTGCCCTCGGAGGTTTTGCCGCCATTCCGGTGGCGTTCTCAACGCTCGCGGCCGTGGGGGCGATTCTCTTCCATCGAGGGAAGTGGAAGACGCGCTCCGTCTGATCGAGCACGCCCAGTTGTGCTGGGCGCCGCCGTGTGTTGGAACTTGTTCGGGAACCGTTACCTTTCGCGACGGGATCGTCCATTCTCAAGGAGTCATTCGGTGCGTTGGACCGGCATGCTCATTCTGCTCTTCCTGACCGTTGGCTCCGCTCCACTGGCCGCCCAGAAGGCGGATGTGACGGGCATCTGGCGCGTCAAGAGCGGCAAGGAGGTCAAGAACGGTCCCCGCGAGGTGATCATTCGGAGTGACTCCTCGGCCTCCTGGGGGAAGGAGACGGTGCGTTGGCGGATGAAGGGCGACAAGGTCATCTCCATTCTCATTGGCGGTGAATGGGAGACGTACAACCTGAAGGTGAAGTCGAACTCCCTGACCCTGTCTGGCGGCGACCTTGAGAAGCCGGTCACGCTGCAGAGGGTCGGCCCGCCGACGCCGCTGCCTGCCGGCACGAAAATCCCCAACGCGCCCGGTGGCACCTGAGCGCCCGGAGGGAGATGACGAAGGCCCCGCTCGCGCGGGGCCTTTCTCGTGTGATGGCTCCCCCCTCAGCCGAAGAGCGTTGCCTGATGCGGGGGGTGCAGGGGGATCGCCGCCATCGGGCCGTTCTGCTCGGCGAAGATCAGGCCACCCTGAAAGCCGCGGGCAAGAAGCGCCGGCAGGATGACGTTGCGCGCCGCCTCCACCGTGTTGCAGCGGAGGCTCATGTGGGCCAGCACCACCGTGGCGAGTGCCTCGTGATGCACGTCCTCGAGCAGGCGTGCCGCATCCAGATTCGAGAGGTGCCCGCCACTCCCGGCAATGCGCTGCTGCACCACCGGCGGATACCCGCTGCTGCGCAGCAGCACCTCGTCGTGATTGGCCTCAAGCACCAGGCAGGTCCGGTCCCGGAGAAACCAGCGCACTGACTGCGTGGGGCGGCCCAGGTCGTAGGCCACTCCGATCGACACGCCCCCGGGCAGCGTGACGCCGAGGGCGACGGGTTCCGCGGCATCATGCGAGGTCGGCGAGGCGCGCACCGCAAACGGCCCCACCTCGACCTGCTTCGCCGAACCGATCGGAAGGAATGCGCACGGCTCACCGCCCTTGGCGAGTGCATGCCAGGTGCCGAACGACGCCAGCAGCGGGATCTCATGTCGTCGCGCGAGGCGGGTCGCGCCGGAGGCGTGGTCCCCGTGCTCGTGAGTCAGAGCCAAGCCAACCAGCGACGACGGGTCGAGGCCGGCCAGCTCCATCCGGCGCTCAACCTCTCGTGCCGAGAACCCGACATCGAGAAGGAGCGTCGCGCCGCGGTACGTCAGGACGAAGGCATTCCCCTTTGAACCTGACCCAAGGACGAAGAGCTCCGCGTCAGCCATCGCGGAGCAGATCACGCACCCGTGAGTCGCCGGTGCATCGCACGCAGGGACGCTTCCATCGCCTGATCGACCACCACATCGCGACGAGGGAGCACCCGCCGGGCCATCTCGAGAAACGCCTCGAGCCCGATCCGCTCCTCCGTCTCGCCACCCCACGCGAAGGGCGGCACGAACTTGGCTGCGCGCGGCGCGCCGAACAGTTGCGCGCCCGACCCCAGCACGGCGCCGGTGGGGAGCAGCGTGCCAATCGCCGTCTTCACATGATGACCGATGAGCGCCCCGAGATTGGTGCGACCGGTGTCGAGTCGTGTGGCGCCGATCTCAAGCCGGATCGGGCCGTAGGTGTTCTTGAGGTTCGACGTGATCGTGCCGGCGCCGAGGTTGACCCACTCGCCGACGACGGAATGACCGAGGAAGCCGTCATGACTCTTATTGGCGTAGCCGCTGAACACGGACGTGCTGATTTCGCCGTGGAGCCGGCATCGCGGGCCGGCGCTCACCGTGCGGAAAACGCCGCCGACGAGCATGGTGCCCTCGCGGGCCCAGAACGGTCCGTCGATACGCGTTCCCGAGCGTACCTCAACGCCTGACTCGAGGATGATGCCGCCCTGTCGGGCATCGAGCAGGACACCCGGCTCGAGCGTGGCACCTCGCAACGAGACGGCCGCCGGATTGCCGAGCACCGTGGTGCCGTCGGGAATCGGGTCACTGCGGCCATCCAGCGCGGCCAGCGTGTCGGTGAAGAGGAACTGTTCCAGCGCGCCGATCAGGTCCCAGGCACCCCGCAACAGCCGGCCTTCCACCACCACGCCGTCGCCGCCAGCAAACGGTCCCTTCCATGTCTCGCCGGGGTCGAGCTTCCAGGCGACCGCGCGGCCCTCGTGCAGCAGGCGGCGGTTGTTGGCGACGGCTCGCATCGGCAGCTTCGGGGCGAAGGTGGCGTCGGCGACCCAGGCTGGCCCGACCAGCGACTCCGCGTCGAGCAGCGGGACGGTCCCGGTTGGTCGAGGCCCGGCAGAATGGGGCGCCACGATCCCGCGGACGGTGCCGTGGATCGCTTGGGCCCAGCGTTCGTGCAATCGCCAGGCCCCGGCGCGCAATTCACTGAGGGGGCCCGCGCCGGCAAAGGGCGCCCAGGCTGGGCCCGGCTCCGCAGGTTCGAGCAGGTAGATCTTCGTCATGTCAGTCCAGTTCGCGCACCGCAGGCGGGAGCGCGTCAAGGGTCTTCTTCAGTTCCGGCGCTCGCGCCCGGTCGAGCACCAAGGTGCGCTGGTTGGCTTGGACGACCACGATGTCGCGCACCCCGCTCAGGACCATCGGTGGCCCGTCATTCCAGACAATGCAGTCGCTGCAGTCCACCAGGGTCACCGGACCATGCACCACGTTGCCATAGCGATCGCGCGACCGCACCCGGGCCAGCGCTTCCCATGTCCCGATGTCGTCCCACGCAAAGTCACCGGTGATGACCGCCACCGCCTCGCTGCGCTCGAACAGGCCGACATCAATCGAGACTTCGCGAACCCCCCGGAAGAAGCCCGCAATGTCCCCCTGGTCGAGCAGCGTCAAGTAGGGCGCGATCTCGTCCGTGTGCCGTTCGACCTCGCGCCGGAGATCATCGGCGCGCCATGCGAACAGGCCGCTGTTCCAGAGGGCGCCGTCGGCCATCAGGTTGAGCGCCCGGGTCGCGTCGGGTTTCTCGACAAATCGCCCGACGGCGCGAGCGGCCGAGTCGAGCCGGTCGCCGGGGACGATGTAGCCGAAGCCGGTCTCCGGCCGTGAAGGCACGATCCCGACCGTGACCAAGCGGTGGTGGCGGGCCGCGGTTTCCAGCGCGATCGCCGCCGTGGCGGCGAACGCGGCGGCGTCGCGGACGGACCAGTCGGCATGCATCGAGACGATTGCGGCCTCCGGGTCCCGCCGGGCGGCCTCCAGCGTCGCCCACACCAACGCCGGGCCCGTGGAAGCAGCCCGCGGTTCAATCAGGTAATTGCCGGTCGGCACGGTGAGCCGATCCTGAAGCTGGGCCGCCAAGGCGGCGCCGGAGACGACCAGGATCCGTTCGGGAGGGATGAAACCCGCCAGGCGATCAACCGCTTCCTCGGCGCTCGAGCGCGGTCCGGCCAGCGGCAGGAGCTGCTTGGGATGCGAGGGCGAGGAGAGCGGCCAGAACCTCGTTCCGGAACCACCGGCCAGCAGGATTGCCCATTGCATCTTCAGTCCCCTAGATCAGCTGTTCGAGGGCCGGAGCGTGCCGGCGGAGGTCATTGAGCAGAATTCCTAGGTCATCACCCGGAGCCGCCAGAACCAACAGCGTGGCCCCGCCGGGGAGCCGATGGAGCACCAGGACGCCTGCGGTCCCTTCGACGACCACCTGCCGTGGTGCACCCTGCGCCACCGCGCCGCCGAGGGAGGCGAGGTACCGGAATACCGACACCGCGTGGGCGGCCACGGCCTCGGGGTCGAGCGTGGACGGGAGTGCCGACTCGACGATCAGCCCCTCATCGCTCACCACGGCCACACCGGCGACCTCCGGCCGTTCGGCCAGGGCGAGGAGGATGGAGCGGAGTGGTTGCATCGGCCTGGTCTCCTGGTGGCGGGAGGGACGCGCGAAGCTACGGTCGTCGCGGCGGCGAAGTCAAGCAATGACGGCGGGTTGCCGCGTTTCGGCCAGCGGTCTAACCTTCCGTCATGAAGGCTCCCCCGTTCCTCCTCGCTGTCGCGATCCTGACCGCCGCCTGTGGCGGCACGCAGCTGCCGCCTGCGCAACTCAGCAACGCCGTCGATACGGTCACGCTGGGGGCGCTCAACGGCAGCGAGCTACGCTGGCCGGCCGCCTTCTCGGTGGCTGAAGGTCTGGCGGTCCGGACCGACCTGTCCTCGAATTTCGATTTCATCTACAACATCAGCGCGGCCGGGCACCACGTCCTCCTGCCGCTCGAGGTGGTCGGGCTCGGGTCGTCGAGCTCCGCCGACCCCGGATTGCAGAGGGTGACCGCCACGTTTGAGACGCTCGTCACTGCACCAGTCGACGGCTATGTGTCGAATGACACCCTCGCGATCGCGGTCGGGGATGTCGTCGTGGCCCGTTCACGGATCGCGTGCAGCCTCGGCGTGCCGCAGTACGCCAAGTTGCAGATCCTCAGCTTCGATGACACGCAGCGGACGATGAAGATGCAGGTGCTTGCCAACACCAATTGCGGATACCGGAGCCTCGCGACCGGCGTCCCGACCAGCTGATCCGTGATCGACCTCCGTCGACTACGCCACGATCCAGCGGCCGCACGCGCCGCGTTGGGACGACGTCTCGATCCCGAGGCGCTCAAGCAACTCGATCGTGTCCTCGATCTTGACACGCGGCGCCGGGAGTCCGTCGGGCAGGTCGAGCGACTCCAGGCGGAACGGAATGCGCAGACGGCGGAAGTCGCCCGCCGGAAACGGGCAGCGCTCGCGGCCGACGATCTGCTTGCGGAACTGAAGGACTCCGGCGACCGGGTTCGCGCCCTCGAGGCCGATCTTCGCGACATCGAGTCCTTGCTGGATGCCCATCTGGCGGCCCTCCCCAATATCCTGCTGGAGTCTGTGCCGGACGGTGATGCCACGGCCAATCGCGTGGTCCGCACCTGGGGCGAACCACAGGCGTTTGCCTTCACGCCAAAGCCGCACTGGGATCTTGGCGCGGCACTGGGCCTCTTCGACCTCGCCCGCGGCACCAAGCTCACGGGCTCGGGGTTCCCGCTCTTCACGGGGCAGGGTGCCCGGTTGGTGCGTGGGCTGGCCAACTTCATGCTCGACCTGCACACCAAGGAGCACGGATACCTCGAGGTGCAGCCGCCGTACCTGGTCAACGAGGCGAGTGCGCGAGGGACCGGGCAGCTGCCGAAGTTGCAGGAAGACATGTACTGCGTGGAGCGCGATGAGTTGTACCTCATCCCGACCTCCGAGGTGCCGCTTACCAACATGTACCGTGACGAGATCCTCGACGTCGCGATGCTGCCGATTGCCGTGACGGCCTATACGCCTTGTTTCCGGCGCGAGGCCGGATCGCACGGGAAGGACACCCGCGGATTGATCCGGGTCCACCAGTTCGACAAGGTCGAAGTGGTCCGGCTGGTGCGGCCGGAAGACAGCGCGCGGGAACATGGCGTCATCACTGCGCAGGCGGAGACCGTGCTTCAACGGCTGGGAATTCCGTACCGGGTGCTGGCGCTCGCTGCCGGCGACACTGGCTTCGCAAGCGCCTGTACCTTCGACCTCGAAGCCTGGGGCGCCGGCGTCGGTACCTGGCTCGAGGTGTCTAGCGCGAGCAATTTCACCGATTTCCAGGCCCGGCGCGCCAACATCCGGTATCGGCCCGCACCCGGGGCGAAGCCGGAGTTTGTCCACACCCTGAACGCGTCCGGGGTGGCCTTCCCGCGCACGATCATCGCCCTGCTCGAGAACGGCCAGCAGGCCGACGGCTCGGTCGTCCTCCCCGCCGCCCTGGTCCCCTATGTCGGGACCGATCGTCTCGTCCCGCGGCCGTAAGGAGCGCCTGCGCCGCCTCGCCCCAAGCGCGGCGGTCCTGCTGGTGGCGCTCCTGGCCGGCCTCAGTCTTGGTACCAGCTACCTGGTGATCCAGCACCTCCGCGATGAGGCGCTGACGGCTTCGCGCATCTACTCAACGGTCTATGGAGCACTGAACGATCCCAATGGCGGCGACCAGACCTCGGCGCTGCTGGAACTGGGGCAGCGAATCGGGGAGCTGGGCATCCCCCTGGTGGTGACCGACACCGGTGGGCGGGTGACCGCATCGAACAATCTCCCGTTCGTGCCGACCGGCAACCCCACCGGCCGTGATGATCCGCGGGTCGCCGCCTTCGCGAAGCAACTCGACGGCGTCAACCCCGCAATCGTGGTGCCGGGTTTTGCGGTGATTCATTACGGCTCCGTGCCGATCACCCGGCTCTTATCGACCCTCGGCGGCCTGCAGGTGCTCACCATGCTCGTGATGGTGATGGTGGGGATCAGTGCGTACCGCACCGCGACCACCGCACAGCGCGACCGGATGTGGGTCGCGATGGCGCGCGAAGCGGCGCACCAGATGGGGACGCCCCTGACCTCACTCCAGGGGTGGATCGAGCAATTGCGCACGGAGGGACTCTCGCGGGAGAAGATCGCCGAGTTTCTCGATGCGGATGCGGAGCGGCTGCAGCGCGTGGCACAGCGGTTCGAGCGCATCGGGAACCCGGCACAGCGCGACCCGATTGCGCTCGGGGCGATGGCCGAGCGGGTCGCCAACTATTTTCGACCCCGCCTGCCGAAATTCAACAACGCCATCACGCTCGAAG
>JANYAG010000073.1 GCA_025361465.1 Gemmatimonadota bacterium | reverse complement strand
CGAGAAGC
Source organism: Gemmatimonadota bacterium (assembly GCA_025361465.1). Lineage (GTDB taxonomy): Bacteria > Gemmatimonadota > Gemmatimonadetes > Gemmatimonadales > GWC2-71-9 > Palsa-1233. Next base: position 19,282 of record JANYAG010000073.1, on the reverse strand, counting down.
GAGGAAGCGCCGGCATCGGTGCTCCTCGCTTCTCGCTTCTCGCCTCTCGTTCTATCTTCTCCCCATGCGAATCAAGCTTCTCGCCCTGCTTGCCGGGCTTGCCCCGGCCCTTGCCGCCCAGTCCCTGCCTACGCCGCCGGCGGTCGCGATCCCGCGCATCGAAACCGAAATCACGGTCGACGGCCGATTGGATGAGCCCGTCTGGCGGCAAGCGGCTCGCCTCGACGGATTCCGGCAGTACCAGCCGGTCGACGGCCGGGCGGCCGAGGACTCGACGGTGGTGCTGGTCTGGTACTCCCCGACCGCGATCTACTTCGGGATCAGGGTGTACGACCGCGAGCCGGGCAGCGTGCGCGCGACGATGGCCGATCGCGACAATATCAGCAACGACGACGCGGTCACCGTCTACCTCGACACCTTCAACGATCGCCGTCGCGCCTATTTCTTTGGCAGCAACGCGCTGGGCGTGCAGGATGACGGGGTGCGCAGCGAAGGCGGGTATTCGGCCAGCAGCATGATGGCCGGCAGCCTGGACCGGAACCCGGACTTCATCTACCAGACCAAGGGAGAGCGGACCGCGTTCGGCTACGTGATCGAGATGCGCATTCCCTTCAAGTCCCTGCGGTACGCCGGCGGGGCCAACCAGACGTGGGGGTTGAACGTCTACCGCGTCACCCAGCGCACCGGATATGTCGACACGTGGACGGACGTGCGCCGGGCGAGTGCGTCGTTCCTGGGACAGGCCGGCTCGATCACCGGCATCCACGACATCCGCCACGGCGTCGTGACGGAACTGCAGCCCACGCTGACAGTCGATGCCCCGGGGAGCCGACAGGCCGACGGGACATTCACGCGCGGCGATGTGCATCCCGATGTCGGTGGCAACGTCCGGCTCGGCTTCACCAATCTCACCGTCGACGGCACCATCAACCCCGACTTCTCCCAGGTCGAGTCCGATGCGGGGCTGGTGACCCTCAACCAGCGATTCGCCCTCTTCTTTCCCGAACGCCGGCCGTTCTTCCTCGAGGGGATCGAGCTGTTTGCCTCGCCCAACAACCTCGTCTACACACGCACCATCGCCAATCCGCTGGCGGGTGCGAAGGTCACGGGGAAGTTCGGGTCGTGGACGGTGGCCCACCTGAGCGCGGTCGACGAGGTGCAGCAGGCGCCGAACGCCTTCGCCTCGCTGACCCGGGTGCGGCATGACCTCGGTGACAACTCGGTGGTCGGGCTCACGGCGACCGATCGCGAGCAGGACGGCGGCTACAATCGCGTCCTCTCCGGCGACACGCGGCTGGTGTTCGGCAAGCTCTACTACTTCGCGGCCCAGCTCGCCGGCAGTTCGACGCGCGACACCTCTGGCGGCGCGAGCCGGACCGCCCCGCTGTGGGAACTCGAGGTGGATCGCACCGGCCGCTCCTTCGGCTTCAACTACAAGGTCACCGGGATCGACAAGGACTTCACCGCGTCCAGCGGGTTCATCCCGCGGTCAGGTGTCACCTCGGCGCGCATCTTCAACCGGTTTTCGGCCTACGGCTCCCGCGGGGCGCTGATCGAAGGGGTCAACTTCTTCAACGGCATCGAACAGGTCTGGCGCTATCAGGACTTCCTCGCCCATGCCCCGATCGAGGGACAGGTCAGCGGCAATCTCTCGGTGCGACTGCGCGGAGGCTGGAATGTCACCGGTGCCACCGCCGATGCCTTCACACGGTTCCAGCCGACCGACTTCAGCAACTACGCCGTGTCGGGACCCAATGGTCCCGTGCCGATGCGGCTGAGCACCGGGGTGTTCGATGCCATCAACGGCAGCGGGACCATTGCCACTCCGCTCTACCAGCTCTGGAACGCCTCGGTGCACGTCGAGGGCGGCACGGCGCCAATCTATCCCGAAGCGGCCCGAGGCCACTATTTCAGCAGCAGCGCGACGGTGAGCCTCCGGCCGCGGCCCGCGGTGCGGCTGGCCGGGACGCTGGCGTATGCCCGGTTGAAGCGGCTGAACGGCAGCGAGTTCGGCCGCAGCGTCATTCCACGACTGAAGGTCGAGGTGCAGCCGAACCGGGCGCTCTTCTTCCGGCTGGTCACCGAGTACCGCTCGGAGCGGCAGGCCGACCTGCGGGATGCCGTCTCCGGTGACTTGCTGCTGGTGAACAACGCCCTCGTGCCGGGACACCACACCGATCAACTCCGGATGGACTGGCTGATTTCCTATGAGCCGACCCCGGGCACCGTCGCGTTCTTCGGCTATGGCTCGACCTTGAACGGCGACCAGCCGCTGACGCTGCGCGGGATGCAGCGAACCAACGACGCCTTCTTCGTCAAGGTGGCCTACCTCTTCCGCCGGTAGCCGTCATCATGCCCTACACACAGATTGCCGGCACCGGGCACTGCGTCCCCGAGCGTGTCGTCACCAACGACGAGCTCGCCGGCATGATGGATACCACGGACGAGTGGATCCAGCAGCGCACCGGCATCCGCGAACGGCACTGGATTCGCGAAGGGGAGAGTGGCGCAGGGCTCGCAAAGGTTGCCAGTGAACGAGCCCTTGCCGCAGCACACATCGATGTTGGTGAGGTCGAGGCGATCCTCTTCGCCACGGTGTCGCCTGATCACATGGCGCCGGGCAATGGAGTCTTCCTGCAGCGTGAGCTCGGCGCGGGGATGATTCCGGCCATCGACATCCGGACACAGTGCTCGGGGTTCATCTACTCCCTCTCGATCGCCGATGCCTACATCCGTGCCGGCGTGTTTCGCACGATCCTCGTGGTGGGGGCGGAGGTGCAGAGCACCGGGATGGACATCTCGACGCGTGGCCGCAACACGGCGGTGATCTTCGCGGACGGCGCCGGCGCGGTGGTGCTGCAGGCGCACGACGATGCGGCGGGATCCGCCATCCTCGGCTGGGACCTGCATTCCGACGGAACGTTTGCCGAGAAGCTCTGGGTTGATGCGCCGGGGGCGATCTACCATCCCCGCAACCAGGCCACCCATATCGAGACCAAGGGCTTCGCCCAGATGGACGGGAAGGAAGTGTTCCGTCACGCCAGCACCCGGATGCCGGAGTCGGTGCGGGCAGCGCTCAGCCATGCGGGACTCTCGGCCTCCGATCTCGCCCTCCTGATTCCCCACCAGGCCAACCTGCGGATCTCCGAGATGGTGCAGCGCAACCTCGAGCTCCGTGACGACCAGGTCTACAACAACATCGATCGCCTGGGGAACACCACCGCGGCCACGATCCCCATCGCGCTGGATGAATGCGTCCGGGCCGGGCGCCTGAAGCGGGGCGATATCCTGGCGATGACCGCGTTCGGGAGCGGGTTTCTGTGGGGGAGCGCGGTGCTTAGATGGTGAACGGTGAACGGTGATTGGTGACTGGGGGATCTGAGGCTTGAGCCGGTCCGCTGGTCCCCGTTCACCACTCACCGTTCCGTCCCCCCTGAATCTTCCTGGCCCTCGTTCCGTACTGCAACACAGCCCCAACGAGGATGGCTTCATGCTCAGCGGTCTCTTCAATTTCATCGGTCTGGCGGTCAGCATTGCGGCTGGCTTGTTCGCCTTTGGCCTGACCCGGGAGTATGTCCGCCAGCGGCTGCGGTTCGTGGATGCGGTCCGGAACCCGCTTGCTCCGTGGGCCGTCGCCCTGGGCGCGGTCCTGGTGGCGGCTCCCATCGTCTGGTTGCTGCCGATCGTGGGTGGCGGGACGGCGCTGATCTTCGGGGTGGGCAGCGGGCTGGGCACCGCGAGCGGGGTGAAGGCCTTGAAGCGAGGTGAATAGCCGGCTGTTAGCTTCACCGGCATGACGACCATTCATTGCGCCCGGTGTGGCCAGGACCGCGAACGTCAGGCGTTCAAGCCGTTCGGGACCGAGCTGGGCCAGCGCATCTATGACTCCATCTGCAAGGGCTGTTGGGGAGAGTGGCTCAAGACCCAGCAGCAGCTGATCAACCACTACGGGCTGATTCCCTACCAACCCAGCGCCAAGGAATTCCTGCTGCGGAACATGGAGCAGTTCCTCTTCGAGCAAGGTGCTCCCGACTCCATCGCCTGACCAGCCCGCCGGGCCGCGCGACCGATCGTCAGCGCCAGCGCAGCCCGAGCTTGAAGCCGGCGTCGATCGCCGGGCCTCTTGGCATGAGATCCTCGGTCATGCCGAGCTGCAGCTCGGGCCAGTTCTTCCGGAAGCGCACCAGGCCGCCAAAGTCGAGGGTCACCTCGGCGTCATCGACCGATCCCCAGCCGGTCTTCTGCCCATTGGCCGACTGCATCCAGAAGGTGCCGAACACCGCCTGGCTGCCCGAAAAACGCCAGCGCAGCGCCAGGGAACTGCCGACGAAGACGCTGTGCTGGTAGGCTGCCAATGCGCCGTGCGTCGGCGTGAAGCCGAGATTGGCGCTGCCGTCGAGGAGGACACGCGGCGTCCGCAGGAGGTTGGAGGTGAGGGCCAGCGAAGTCCCGATCACGCCGCGCCCCCAGCCGTCGGCAGACGAAGGCGTGGTGGGTGCGGTAAGGGTTGCCACCAGCTGTGATCGCCCGATCCTCACCCCGATCCCGGCACGCAGATCACCGAGAAAGGTCCCCGGACGCAGCCGATTCACCTGGGTGTCCGGCAGCGTAAAGGTCCACCCGAAGGTGTTGCGTGGTCGTTCGCTACGGGCGCGTATCGGGATGCCGATCAGGTCGTGATACCAGTTCAGGAAGCCGTCCAGCGCGCCCGCGTAACCGCCGCGCACGGGGATCTCCCCGACGATGAAGACCCGTGAGGAGAGGTCGTGTGTAATCCAGAGATCCGCCTGCAGGATCTCGGCATCAAGGAGGTAGCGGCGATGATCGATCGAGATATCGTCCTCGATCGCGTTGGAATAGTCGATCACCGTCCGCACGTGCCAGCCGCGGGCCGCGGGCACCATCGGCTGGGCATAGAGTGCGCTGCGCGAGGCGAGGATCGGATTGACGGGGACGTAGGGCGGGAGGTCCTGGGCCGCCAGCGCGACGGGAACAAGGATCGCGGCCGCGAGGGCGACAGGGGTCGGCAGGCGCATCGCGGGAATATATTGGGGGGATGCGCCGATCCGTCTGGCTCGCTTTGCTCGCGATCATCGCGATTGCCGCCGCCCACCTGGGCGATCGCTGGGCGTGGACCCACCTGGTGTCGCGCGGCGTGTACGATCACGACCTGGGCCGCATGCTGCGGACGATCGGGTATCTCCCCTTCTGGCTGGTGGCGGGCCTGGCGCTCTGGCTCCAGAGCCGCGACGCGCGGCGCGGATTGTTGCTGGCGCTGACTCCGGGCGTCGGTGGGCTGATCGACGAGGTCCTCAAGATCCTCTCCCAGCGCGAGCGCCCGGGGTTGCACGATGGCGCCTACGTCTTTCGCTCCTTCACCGGAGAGTGGTGGAAGACTTCCGACATCGGCTTGCCGAGCAGCCACGCGATGGTGGCGTTCAGCGCGGCATGGATTCTCTGTCGGCTCTATCCGAAGGCGTCAATGGTGTGGATCGGACTGGCCGCCGGTTGCGCGATCACCCGCGTCGCCGCGCAGGCGCATTTCCTGAGCGACGTGACGGTGGCGGCGGTGGCGGGGATGCTTGTGGCGGAGCTGGTCTACCGGAAGTTCGAAAGACGAGAAGCGAGTGGCGAGAAGCGAGAAGCGATTTCCTCATCCTGAGCGAAGCGAAGGACCTCAGGACCCCACCCCATGCACGTTGGCATCCGGCGCCGCTTCGGGATGCATCGCCAGGTCGATCGCGACGAACAGCATCTTCGAGAACGGGTAGAGCACCAGCGGTGTCACGACCATGAGCAATGGCGCGGCGATCTGCAGCGTGTCCCAGGGCGGATTGGGCCAGCGGCGCACCACGACGGTCACGATCGCCGCCATCAGCAGCACTTCAGCGGCCACGAGGTTGAGCAGATTGGCGCCGACGCGGTTGCCGGTGGCGAGCGAGAGTCCGCATGAGGGACAGCGAGCTTTCATGCCGAACCAGTGCCGAAAGGTGCCGCCGCTGCCGCAGTACGGGCAGCGCAGCACGATGGCGCGCAGGAAGATGATTGGACGATTGGCCACGGCCAGAAACTAACGAGGGTACCCGGAAAGCCCCGGGTACCCTCGTTCGTGCTGCGCAGGAGAGGCAAATCTCAGGGCAGCTTTCCGGTCAGCGTCTCGGCCTTCTTCTGGCGCATGATCTGGATCTTGAACTCCTCGCCCTTGTCGTAGGTGCGGAGAATGCGCATCAGTTGCGAACTGGTATTGACCTTGCGCCCATCCACCGAGGAGATGACGTCGCCCGGCATGAGTCCGAAGGCGTCCTTCTCGCCGACATTCACCACCAGCACCCCTTCGCTGGTCCCGAAGTACGCGCCCAGCTTCTCGTTGAGCGAGACCATTTCCAGGTTGCTCAGCGGCCCACCGACGCTGAAGGCATAGGCGAAATTGCCGCCAGGAGCCGTGTTGAAGATGTTAATTCCCTCGGCCTGCCGTTCGAGGGCCAGCGGCGTACGGTTCGTGTACACGCTGCTGCGCATGCCGCGGGCCGAGTCCACGCGCATCAGCATGTTCGGCGCGAGCGCCGTGACAGAGATCTCCTCTTCCTCGACCGGCGTGACCTTGACAGTGTGCGGCGTGTTGCCGCGGCGATATTCGACCTCGACCGGTTTGCCGGCCTCAAGCTTGGACACGGTTTCAATCAGGCGCATGCCGGGGAGCGACACCTTCTCGTTCCCGGACTTGTCAGCAGCGGTTGCCGCGAGCGACTTGCCGTCGACCTTGGTGATGATGTCGCCGGAACGGATGCCGGCCTTGTCGGCCGGGCCACCAGGCGTGACGGCACTGACCAGCGCGCCGTACTTGTCGGAGTCCTGCGGACGACTGTTGTCGACGTAGATGCCGAGCCGTGGCTGGGTCAGCGACTCGTTGATGGTGCGCGCCAGCATCCCGGGCTGCAGCCGAGCCAGTGTGCCGGCGCGGGCGGAGAGCTCGACGTTCCGGGAGGCCAGCTCCGAGAGGTGGCTGGTCAGCATCTTGACCTGTTCCGCCACCCTGCCGCTGTCAAAGTTGAAGTGGGCGACATTCCCCTCGCGGGCAACCTCGACCTCCTTGAGGTTCTTCATGACACCCTGGAGCTGCTCGGAGACCTTGGCGGCCATCTCCTTGGCCTGCTTGTCATCGATCTTGATGACCTGATCCTTCTGGCCGGACCGCCGGATGATGATCTCGGTGGTCTGTGCGCTGGCAGTGCCGACGAGCCCGACCGCGAGCATGAGCTGAGCAAATGTGCGCCACATATCCATTCCTCCAGGGGGCTCAGAAGCCCACGTTGCTTGCCCTGGTGAGATGGACTTCCACCAAGGTGTTCATGAGACCGACGCGCTGTTGCCAGAGCACGAGCTGGCGATCGCTTTCCTGAGTCTGGGCGAGGCGGACATCGAGATCGGCGATGCGATCCTCGATTTCCATCACCATGACCGCCGCCCGACTGTTGAGGACCCGCGACTGGGGATCCCAGTCGTGCAGTTTCTGTTCGAGTTGCTGCGATTCCGACTTGGCGGTCGCGATCTGCTGCTCGGCGTCGAGTCGGTTCGGCTGCACGAGATCCCTGCCCATCACGACCAGGGCCAGGGACGCCGCGATGGCCAGGCCGCCGATGCCCACCGCCCGCAGGCGACGCTGCCGCCGCTCGGCCACCACCCGTGTCCGGACTGCCGGGAACTGGTTTCGTGCCGGGGTCATCCGCGGCAGGGCTCGGAGCCGCGCGGTCCGCTGGTGCAACCGGTCGAGCTCGAGGCGACAGCCGTCACACTCCCCCACGTGCTGGTGGGCATCGGCGTAGGCCGGTTCACTCCGGTCGCCATCGCGGACGGCCAGCAGTTGCTCCATGGTCAGGTGGCTGGTGGTCATACCGTCGCCTCGTCGCCCAGCCAGACCCGGAGGCGGCTGTGGGCCCGCGCCAGCTGTGACTTGGAGAAGCTCACCGTCCGGCCCATCTGCTCGGCGATCTCATCGTGGGTGTATCCCTCGACGTCATGCAGCCAGACGACCGCCCGGGCGGTGACCGTCAGCCGATCCATGGCGGCCTCAAGGTCCATCCGGAGACCGGGTGAGGCCTCCTTGGCGGAGGGGACGTATTCGGCGTCGAGCTCGTCGGTCTCCCGGTAGCGATTCCGGCGCAGCCGCATCAGGGCCTTGCTTGACGCCACGCTGCGGATCCAGCCCCAGATCGAGCCATCCCCGCGGTAGTTGCGAATACTACGACAAACCTCGAAGAAGGTCTCCTGGAGGACATCCTCGGCGTCTTCCGTGGTCCGGCAGATCCGCCGGGCGAGGTTGTAGACCGGGCCGCTGTAGGCCCGGTAGAGTGCCTCCAGCGCCACCGGGTCGCCAAGGCGGGCCTTGGTGATGACCGTCTCGGCGTCCTGCATTGCGGTAGCGTCCATCGTGACGGCTCGGGTCATGGTAGCAGTATAGATGCCGGGAGGGGCGACTGGGTCGCAGGCGCCCGCGAGGATCGATTCTCGGGTTCAGCCCCGCACCCGTGCCAATTAGCTTCACCCCTCCACACCAACAGGACTACGCCATGCTGTCTCCCAAGATTCAGGCCGCCATCAACGCCCAGCTCAACCTCGAACTCGAGTCGTCGTACGCGTACCTCGGGATCGCCGCGTTCTTCGAAGCAACCGCGATGCCGGGCATGGCCAAGTGGATGCGGGTCCAGAGCGAGGAGGAGCATACCCACGCCATGCGGTTGTTCGACCATATCCACGCCCGGGGCGGGGCAGTGGTCCTCCAGCCGATCGAGAAGCCCGCGACGAAATTCAAGACGGCACTGGCAGCGTTCGAGGCCTCGCTGGGCCATGAGCGGAAGGTGACGAGTGCGATCAACAAGCTCTATGCCCTGGCGCAAGCCGAGCAGGACTATCCGAGCCAGGTCATGCTGCAGTGGTTCATCAACGAGCAGGTCGAGGAAGAACGGAATGTCGGCACGGTGATCGATCAGCTGCGGATGGCCGGCGATTCTCCTTCGGCGCTGTTGATGCTCGACCAGATGCTGGGCAGCCGCACCGAAGGACCAGAAGGGAACCCGCAGGAGTAGTCATCTCGTCGCGCGGAGAGGCCCGGACATGTGGAAATGGATTGCAGGCGGTGCCGCGGTTCTGTTGCTGCTGGTGGCGGGTACCTGTTACTGGGGCCTCAAGAAGTTCAGCGAGGGCGGCGGCTCGACCGCGGTGATGATTGGGGCCAGTCCGGACCGCGTCTTTGCCTCGCTCGCCGATCCGGACTCGCTGGCGACGTGGGTGGATGTCGGGTCGATGGTTTCGAGTGAGCGACACGGCCTGCTGCAGGAGGGTGATTCATTCCGGATCGCCCGCCCTGCGCGCAAGGGGGCTGGGGGAGATATCACGACCTGGCGGGTCGTGGCGTCCGTTCCCGGTCGTTCGCTCACACTGCGCATCGTCAGCGATTCGCTGGGCAAGGTCGCGCTCATCTCCCGATACGATTCGCTGTCGGTCGTTGGCGATTCCACGCGACTGAGCACCACGTACGGCGCCGAGATCGTGGACTCGGCCCGGCGCTCGACGAGGGATAGCAGCAAGGGAGAAAGTGCGGTGCTCGGGTTTGCGCAAAAACTGATCATCGCGGCGATGCGGCTGGCGACGGAGCAGGATCTCCCGCGGCTCAAGGCGAGGGTCGAGAAGCGGTAGAACCGTCGCCGCGTGCTCAGCCCACCACGAAATTCATCAGGCGTCCCGGCACGTAGATCACCTTGCGGACCGCCATGCCTTCGAGCTGTCGCACGACGGTGTCCAGCTGACCTGCCGCCGCACGCACGGCGGCTTCGTCGGCATCACGTCCGACAGTGACGGTGCCGCGGGTCTTGCCATTCACCTGAATGACGATCGTGATGCTGGCCTCGAGGATGAGGGCAGGATCCCACGCCGGCCAGGTCGAGTCGAAGATCGACGTGGTGTGGCCGAGGCGTTCCCAGCACTCCTCGGCGAAGTGCGGGGCAAACGGCGCGATCATCTGGACGAGTTCGCCCACCAGGGTGGGCTCGCAGCAATTCTGCTCGCGCAGCAAGTTCACCAGTTCCATCAGGGCGGCGATGGCGGTGTTGTAGTGCAGCAGCGCGAGCTCTTCTCCCACGCGCTTCTTGGTTTGGTGCCACTTGACCAGGATTTCGTGGCGAATTTCCGCGTCGCGACAATCGGGATGGGTGGCGAGCGAGACCAAGTCCCAGACTTTCTCGAGGAAGCGGCGCGGTCCGCTGATGCCTGAGTCCCTGAAATCGCCCCCTTCCTGGAAGGGACCGAGGAACATCAGGTAGGTCCGGAAGGTGTCGGCGCCCCACTTGCTGATGAAGTCATCAGGGTTGATGACGTTGCCCTTGGACTTGGACATCTTGGCGCCGTCCTTGACGATCAGGCCGTGCGCCCGGAAGGTGCGGAACGGTTCCTCGAAGCCGAGCATCCCGGCGTCGTGCAGCACCATGGTGATGAAGCGTGAATAGAGCAGGTGGAGCACGGCGTGCTCGTTGCCGCCGATATAGCTCGCGATCGGCAACCAGCGCGCGGTCCTCGCCTGGTCGAACGCGCGATCACCGAACTCGCTGCTGGGATAGCGCAGGAAGTACCAGGCGGAGTCGAGGAAGGTGTCGGAGACATCCGTTTCGCGTCGTCCCTGCTTGCCGCAGGTCGGGCAGGGGACGAAGTACCACTCGGCATGACGGGCAAGCGGCGAGATCCCGGAATCGTCGGGGCGGAAATCGTCGATCTGCGGCAGCACCACGGGGAGCTGTTCTTCTGGTACCGGTACCGCGCCGCAGTCATCACAGTAGATGATCGGAATCGGCGGTCCCCAGTACCGCTGGCGGGAGATGCACCAGTCGTACAACCGGAACTGGACCTTCCCCTCGCCATGGCTAGCGGTCTCGAGCCAGCGCGTGATGGCGCGCTTGCCCTCGAGCGCCGGCAGGCCATCGTACTTGCCTGAGTTGACGAGGCGGCCGCGATCGACCTCAATGAACGCCTCGCGCAGCGGTGACGCGGCGGACTCTCCTTCGGGTGCGACCACGCGCACGATCGGCAACTGGTAGCGTGTGGCGAAGGCGAAGTCCCGCTCGTCGTGGCCGGGCACCGCCATGATGGCGCCGGTGCCGTAGTCCATCAGGACGTAGTCGGCGATCCAGATCGGGATGGCTTGGCCGGTGGCCGGGTTGATGGCGGTGCTGCCGAGGGCGATGCCGGATTTCTCCTTGTCGCCGACCTTGCGGGAGACGAGGTCCTTGGCGCCCGCCTGAGCGACATACGCCTCGACGGCTGCGCGCTGTCCCCCGGTAGTGAGCACTGCCACGAGCGGGTGCTCCGGGGCAAGCACCAGGAAGGTCGCGCCGAACACAGTGTCGGGTCGGGTGGTGAAGACGGCGATGGTCGAAGCACCGGCGGCGAAACGAATCTCGGCGCCTTCGGAGCGCCCAAGCCAGTTTTTCTGGGCCAGCACCGTACTTTCGGACCAGTCCATCTTGGCGTGATCGTCGAGATTGGCGAGCAGGCGCCCGGCGTAGTCGGTGATCCGGAAGTACCACTGCTCAAGCACGCGCTGTTCGACGATCGTGCCGCAGCGCTCGCACGCGCCGGCGACGACCTGCTCATTCGCGAGCACCGTCTTGTCGGTCGGGCACCAATTGACCGAGCCCTTCTTCTTGTAGGCAAGTCCCTGCTTGAAGAGTTGCAGGAAGAGCCACTGGGTCCACTTGTAATAGGTGACGTCGGTGGTCGACAGCACATGCTCCCAGGCGAACATCCCTCCCATGCTGGTGAGCTGGCGGGTGAAGTTCGTGATGTTGCGCGGGATCAGCTCGGCGGGGTGCACGCCGATCTTCATGGCGAAGTTCTCGGAGTGGATCCCGAAGGCGTCAAAGCCGATCGGCTGGAAGACGCTCCACCCCTGCATCCGCTTGAAGCGGCCGAAAACATCGGCCCCGGTGAAGGCAAAGAGGTTGCCGACGTGCAGCCCCTCGGCGGACGGGTAGGGGAACATCATCAGGTTGTAGTAGGGCCGAGGGGCGCGATCGAGATCGACCTCGTTGGTGCGGCGGTCGCGCCACCGGTCGCGCCACTTCGCTTCCACCTCTGATGGTGTGTATGCCGGATGTTCACTCATGCCGCCAATATGGCCGCTTGCGGCGGAGGGCGGAAGGAGGGTTGATGCAGAAAGGCGACCCCGGACCGGGGTCGCCTTTCGCGCGGAATGACAGTGGCTATGCCCTTTCGGGCGGCAAATCGCTCAACGATGGGTGGCGGTGCGATGGGCCAGGTCGAGGGTGAACGGTTCGCCGTTGACCGTCGCCGTCGGCGTCGCGGTGCCGTTGAAGGTGATCACCACCGTGCGCGTCACGGTCTGGCCGGGGTTGGCGCCCGACGTCCGGGTGACGGTGTAGGTCCGGTGGATGGTGCCGGAGAGCGGCCAGGGGTCGATGCCATCGCCGCGCACCGGCACCACCACGTCGGTCACCGTGCTGCTGCCCGTGAGATCATAGGTGCGGGTCTCATTGGTGGCGGTGACCCGCGAGCGTGACACTGTTTCACTGCCGGTTCCATTGACCGTTCGGGTGGTCTCCGTGCCGGCGAGCCCCGTGATCATGAAATCACGATGCCGCGCGATGGTGGCGCTCCACGGCCCGTGGGTCACATCACCGCTGACGGTGGACGTCACGTGAATCGAGGCGGTGAGGGCGGCGTCATAGGCCGACTGCGTCGCGCCAGCAGTGTCCTTGAACTCCACGGTCCGGGTGATGTTCAGCCCGTTGCGGGTCGTCGGCGGGCAGGAGAACTGTCCACCTGCGAAGGTGCAGCCGCCCATGCGCGGTCCCCCTGGCGGGGTGAAGAACATCCCCTGCATCATGGGCGCCGAGATCAGGACGCCGATGTCGCCATCCATGGCCGCCATCACATCAACGTCTTCGGTCGTGGCGTCGGCGGTCATCGTGGCGACATCGGCGGTGATGAGAGCGTCGATTCCGGTCGTGGTGGTGGTGGGGCTGCTGTTGCACGCCGCCGCGAAGAAGAGGACGCCGGCGGTAAGGACTCGGGTGCTTCGCATCAGGGCCTGCCAAGGTCTGGGTTGAGTTGGTTCGGGTGAGTACGGCACCCGGGACAGCTCGAATGACGGCGATCGCTGGGCGGATGTTAAGTGAAGGGACGCTCCTCTGGGTCACCCGGACACAAAAGTATCGGTCAGGATGCGACTGTTTCATTGTGCAACAACCCTGTAGACTATAGGCGCGGCTCGAGCACCTCAAACAGCGGGTCCAGCTGTTCAGGGAGGAGGTCTCCCATGTGGCCGATCCGGAGGACCTGGTCCTCCTCCTCGAGCAGGCCGGTGGTGATCTGCCAGCCCAGCGCCGCCAGGTCTCCGACAATGGCGCGGGAGGACTTCCCGGGGGCCAGCATGAGTGCCGTGACCGTATCGGTGCGCCGACCGGGTGGGGCCCAGATGTGGCAGCGTCCATGCCGCTCGGCCCAGTGCTCGACGCGTTCGCGCATGGCGCGGTGCCGGGCGAAGCGAGCGGGCAACCCTTCCTTGGCGATGCGCTCGAGCTGGGTGTCCAGGGCATAGACCACCGGCAGCGCCGGCGTCTGCGGGAAGATCGCGTTGACCGCGGCGTGCTGCAGGTCGATCACATTGAGGTAGAAGCCAAGCGCATCAGCTTTGGCGGCACGCGCCAGCAGGCGCTCGCTGGCCACGGCAAAGGTGAGCCCTGGGGGAAGGCCGAGGGCCTTCTGCGATCCGGTCATGATGAAATCGACGTCCCAGCGGTCGGCCTCGATCGGCATGCCACCCAGGGAAGAGACGACATCGACAATGGTCACGACATCATCGAGCTGGCGGAAGCGGGCGAGCAGTTCGGCGACTGGTGCGGCCGCGCCGGTCGAGGTTTCCGAGTGGACCATGGTGACGGCATCGAAGCGCGGGCCGTCGAGCATCTTCTCCAGCAATTCGGGCTCGAGCACGCCACCACGCGGGACGTGCAAGCGGACGGCTTCCTTGCCACAGCGTTCGACGATGTCAGCCATTCGCTCGCCGAAGAGGCCGGACACCACACACAACGCACGATCGACGACGCCGGCACGGACGCCGGCCTCGATCATCGCGGTGGCCGAGCCGGTGGCCAGCATGACCGGACGAGAGGTGCCAAAGAGGTCTCGCAATCCCGGCTGCACCCGCGCCACGAGTTCATGGGCCACCTTGCCGCGGTGGCCGATCATCGGGCGCAGCATGGCTTCGGCGATCACCGGATCGATCTCGACGGGGCCGGGCTGAAAGAAGCGACCGGAGAGGGTCACAGGACCACCTCAGCGGTGTGAGTAAGCAGATGGCCCGCTGCGCGCCATTCCGTGAGCAACGCCCGAGAGGCCTGATCGTCGATGCCGCGGATCGCGTCGATGACAATCAATAATTCGGCCTCGGGCCTGAGCCTGGAGATCCCGGCGACCGCGGCCCTGGTGCAGATGTCGGTGGCGACGCCGTAGACGATGATGCGCGTCGGGGCAAGCGCCGCGAGCACGGTGGCGGCGTTGGGATTCCACTGAAAGACATCGGTACCCTGCTTGGGCAGCAGGATGTCGCCGTCGTGCGCCCGAATGGCGGCGGAGAGTTCGCCGGCGTCGCGCGGGTCCGGCGCAACGACCATCGGGTTGCGCAATGTCGTCGCGGCGATCTTCAGCTGCCCCGGTGTGCCATGCATGCAGTGCGGCGGATAGGTCGTCTTCCAATCCGGGGTGTCGCTGAGTTCGTGGTCACCGGGATCATGATCGTCCGCCGAGGCGACGATGCGGATATGCTGGGCATGCGCCCAGTCGGTGAGGGCCTTGAGGTTGGGGATGAGGGTCTCGGCCCTGGGCACGGAGAGGAGCCCGGAGGCGGCAATGAAGTCGTGCTGTGTGTCAACGTCCCAACAGATACTGGTCATGGATTCCTTCTACGTCACCATTGTCAGCCGGGGATTCGGCCGGTACTCCCGGCCCACCTTGGCGCATGGCTGGCCTTCCTTCCGGACCACATCGGCGGTGAAGTCGAAGCGACCAAGGAAGAGCGACGAGCCGACCCCGTAGGTATCCACCGGAACACCCAGGGTCTCGAACTCACGGATCTTCTCGGCAGTGAATCCGCCGGAGACCACGATGTGCACTCCGATGTGCCCCGCCTGGTCGAGGGCATCGCGGACATTGTGCACCAATTGTGGCGTCACGCCAGTGGGCTTGAAGCGCCCCATCATCGGCAGCACCGAGGTGTCCACCAGCAGTTCGCTGGTGTCGAGCCGGACCCCGTAGAGCTTGGGGCCGAGCGCGTCGGCGAGCTCGAGTGAGGTGCGGACACAGTCATTCTCGAAATCGACGAGGGTGACGAGGCGGATGTCGGCCGTGACGTGCTCGAGGAACTTGCGCGACGCGAGCACGGTGTCGCCGCCATAGGCGGCAATGAGTCCGTGGGGCACGGTGCCGATGCCTTCGCTGCCCCACCACGACGCCTGGGCATCGGTGGAGACGCCGATGGCGCCCGCGATGTGCGCGGCATAGCCATCGCCGGTCTGCACCAGCCAGTGGTCGTGTCGCGCGGGGAAGAACATCACGTCCTTGGGGCGCGCGGCGTCGACGACCCGGCGCGTGTTGGTGCCGACCCTGGTGCGCCGGGCGAGCACGCCGAGATAGAGCGTCTCGAGATGGGCGAACTCGTCGTATGGCCCCTCGATCTCGAGGACGACCTCCCAGGGCGAGATGGTGTCGCCGTCGTACAGTGCCTTCACCTCGAGGCGCGACCAGTCGTCGCTGCACAGCTTGAGGATGGCGATCGCCTCGTCGATGCCGCCAAGCAGGGCGGCGGCCTTGCCGAATACCTGCACGGTGACCCGGGGCGAGCAACTGTCGGCCTTGAGGATGTCGCGGGCGCGGACAAAGTACTTGTCGGAGTAGTATCCGGCCCTCATTCGCTCGACCGGAAGGTGGAAAATGGCGGGGTCGAGGCGCGTTCGTGGCATGGGCGAAATCTGCAGGGAGAGGGGAGGGAGGAAAAGGGTGAACGGTGAATGGTGACCGGAGGTTGGTGACTGGTGACTGGTGACTGGGGATGGGGGACGGGAGAAGCGAAGGGATTGGTTAACTTCGGGTGTCCATCCATAGGAGTCTCCGGTGTCCGAATTCCCGCTGTCCCGCCGGTCCTTTCTCGGTGCCGCAGGCGCCGCCGTCGCTGGTGCGGCCCTCACACCCCAGTCCGCCATCGCCGCGCCCCAGATCCTGCGCCGGTCGCTGGCCGCCCCGATCGCGATCTCGAGCGACAACGGCTTCCGCGGGGTCGCCAAGGCCGTTGACCTGATCATCAAGGGTGCCGACACCCTCGACGCCGGCATCGAAGGGGTGAAGATCCAGGAACTCGATCCCAACGACCAGTCGGTGGGATACGGCGGGTTGCCGAACGCCGAAGGGGTGGTTCAGCTCGATGCCTCGTGCATGCATGGACCGAGCAAGCGGGCTGGCGCGGTGGGTGCGCTCGAGGGGATCAAGACGCCGAGCGAGATCGTCCGGCTGATCATGAAGTACACACCACACATCATGCTGGTGGGCAAGGACGCGCAACGCTTCGCGCTGTCGTATGGCTACCAGATCGAGGAGCTGCTCACCCCGGCGTCGCGCGAGGCGTGGCTGCACTGGCGAGCCAACCTGAGCCCCAGCGACAACTATCTCGACGTGTCCGGGGCCGAGAAGATGGTGGTGCAGTCGACCACCGGCACCAACCCGATGATGTTGCTCTCCCCCTCGGGCGATCTGTCGTCGATCGTGACCACGAGCGGATTGTCCTGGAAGGTGCCGGGGCGGGTCGGTGATTCGGCGATTGTGGGTGCGGGGCAGTACACGGACAACACGGTGGGTGCCGCGGGCTCCACCGGACTGGGTGAAGCGAACATCATGGTCTGTGGCGGCTTCCTGACGGTGGAGAACATGCGACGGGGAATGTCGCCGACCGATGCCTGCCTGGAGACCTGCAAGCACGTGATGGCGATGACGCCACCACGCCTGATCGACGAGCGGGGGCGGCCGCGCTTCCAGCTGCAATACTACGCGGTGAACAAGAAGGGTCAGTATGGCGCGGCCGCCATGACCGGTTCGAAGTACGCGGTGTGCGACGCGAACGGCGCCCGTCACGAAGATTGCGCGGTCCTGTTTCCGGGGTGATCCGCCGCTCGGGTGCCATCCTCGCCGCGGCATGGCTCGTTGCGGTCGCGCCGATCGGGGCGCAGGACACGACGCAGGCCTATCCCTGGCGTCAGTCGCACTTCCCCTACGTCACGGCGTCACCAAACGACGGCGTGATGGCCATGGGTCGCGTGGTGTTCTTCCGGCAGGCGCGGTGGGACGATCGCGTGTCGCTGCACAGCGGTGCCGCGATCGAAGGCGGCTACTCGACGAACGATTCCTGGCTCATTCGTGCCCGCGGTGATTTCCCGCGGCTTGCAGACGGTTGGCGATTGCAGGCGATTGCCCAGGCGCAACACTCCGAGGGATTCCTTGCCGACCGCGATCCGGCGGTCCCGGGAAGCAGGCAATCGCTCAGCGTCGAGGTGTCGCGAGTGATCACCGGGCCGTACCTGCTCGCGTTTCGGGGTGAGGCCGCACACCTCGCCATCAATGCCCTGCGAGAGACCCACATGCAGGGGCGAATCGCCCTGATCATGGATCGCCGCGACCGCGAGTATGACACGCACCGCGGGATGCTGATGCAGGGCGGGTTGATCATCGGCCGCGGGCGGCACGAGTACCTCGGGGCGGGCCTCGATGGCGGAGCGTTGAAGATCGACGGCGTGAACTATACCGGCTGGTATGGGCTGGCCAGCGGCTGGTTGCCGTTCGGTGAGGCGACGCGGGTGACGGCACGGGTCGGCGCGCGGCTGCTCTCGAGCGGTGCGGAGATGAACAAGGATTCCCGACGGATCATGCCGGCGTGGGAAGATGGGTTTGTGGTGCTTGGCGGGCCAGAGTCCAATCGCGCCCTGCCGATCGCTGCGGGGCTGGAACCCAAGGTGCTGCTCTCCTCCGTGGAGCTCAGGCAGGACCTCTTCACATTCCCCGGAGGCGCGATCGCCGCCCTGGCCTTCGTCGATGGTGGTCGGTCATACTGTAACGGGTGCCACGCGACGGTTACTGTACGCGTGGATAATGGAGCAACGCGACCGGAATACGCCGTGGCGATGACCGGCGAGAAGCTGTCCGACACATGGTTCTTCGGTCCCGGCGTGGGCGTTGCGGTGCGCCTGCTGCGGAATGCCGTGCTGACGGTGACCGCGGCGCGGGGCGAGGGGAGGATTAGGTGGTATGTGAGCAGTGGGTGGAGCTGGTAGCCGCAAGAAGTGAACGGTGAACGGTGAATGGGACCCGGACGACATTGATCTGCCCTCAGGTCACCACTCACCCCTCACCAATCACCTTGTCGTTTCACGACTCGCGAATCACAATCCCCCGCTCGGCGAGTCCTTTCACGTAGTGATCGAACGGCATCCCTTCGTCGCAGGTGGTGACGCCGAAGTGGATGACTTGGCGGCGCGCCTGGATGAGGCCGGTGAGCGAGAGCGAATATCCCGTGGTGCGCATCATCGCCGAGACGTGGTGCACTTCGTCGAAGTAGTCGACCAGGTCGAAGGTGGTGGTGAGCGGCTTGCCGCTCTTGGTGCCGCTGACAATGATCCGCAGGGCCACCAGGTCGCGGCCTTCGGGCTTGTTGAGTGTGGGAGAGACAACCGCAATGAAGGCGTCGCGGGGGATGATCTCGTGTCCCTTGACGTTGACCGGCACCAGCGAGAGGAACCCTAAGTCGCGCATCGGCTTGACGACGGCGACATGGCCGGGATACCGGAGCGTCTTGTACTCCATCTCGCGGACCTTGCCTTCCCACGTGAAGGGCATGGTCGAGATACCGCCGCCGGTGTGGAAGGCCTCGAGCGTGCCGATCGGCCGGGGAAACTCGACGTCCTCGAGCTCGCTCAGCGCTTCGACGGTGGTGCGCTTGCCGTC
The DNA here is from genome assembly GCA_025361465.1 of Gemmatimonadota bacterium. Taxonomy (GTDB): domain Bacteria; phylum Gemmatimonadota; class Gemmatimonadetes; order Gemmatimonadales; family GWC2-71-9; genus Palsa-1233. Next base: position 232 of record JANYAG010000073.1, on the reverse strand, counting down.
GCGGAGGATCCACGACGGGGTGGTGTAGTAGTCGAGCGCCCCTTCGAGCGAGTAGACGATCTGATAGTTGAGCGGCGGCTCGGGGTGTTGCGGCAGGCCACCCACGAAGATCCGCACCTTGTCGGCCTGGTCGAGCCGGCGGATTCCTTCGGCCGCGAGGATGTTGACCATACCGGGTGCCAGGCCGCAGTCGGGCATGATCGAGAGCCCCTTGGCACGGGCTTCCTCGTCA
>JANYAG010000036.1 GCA_025361465.1 Gemmatimonadota bacterium | reverse complement strand
TCCTGCTGGTGGACTTCATCCAGCTCGCCGAAGAACGGGGCACCTCGCTGGCCGATGCCGTGATCGAAGCGGGCACGGTGCGCTTCCGGCCGATCGCGCTCACCGCCGCGGCCGTGGTGGCCGGTGGCCTGGTGATGGTGCTCGATCCGATCTTCCAGGGGCTGGCCGTGGCGCTGATGAGTGGCGCGGTGGTGGCCACGGCCCTGACGATGGTGATCGTGCCGCTGCTCTACTGGGAACTTCGTCGTCGTGGTCCATTGGTTACACCTCGGAGGATTCATGTGTCCTGAAGCGGTCATTCGGCGATTCGCCGGTGTCTTTGTCCTGGTGTCACTGGCCCTGGGCGTCTGGGTGCACCCGGGCTGGTTCTTCTTCACCGCCTTTGTCGGGCTGAACCTGCTGCAGTCGAGCTTCACCAACTTCTGCCCGCTCGAGAAGATCCTCGGCGCCGCGGGGCTGTTCGGCTGCAAGGGTGGTAAGCAGGGCGCCTGATTCGCGATTGCCGAGCAAAAATGTTCCCATTGCTCGGCTGATTGGCGAACCGTAGCTTGGGTTCGATGGCTTCCCAGGCCCAGTCCCGCGCCTCTGCGATTGTCGGATTCCGCGACGAACTCGCCCGCCTCCAGGCGGAGGGCGTGTCGCTTGATCCGGCGGCAACTGAGGCGATCCGCGCGCATCATGACGCGCTGCTCGCCTCGTTCGCGCGCCAGGAGGATGTCGACCTCACCGCCGCCGCGGCGCAACTCTCCATCGGGATGCGGATCGCCACCGTGCTCGGCGCGGCGGCGTTGTCGGCTGCCTACGGCTTCTTCGTCGCGTCGGTGTGGGGCAACCTCACCGTGGCGCCGCAACTGCTGCTGGTGACCCTCCCGCCGATCATCATGGCGTTCCTGACCGACTTCGCCAGCCGGCGGGAGGCGAGCGGGTACATCGCCTCCATCATGGCCACGGTGGCGGTGATTGCGTTCTGGATCGACCTCGTGGCGATGGGTTCGCTCTTCAACCTTCCCGATTCACGCAACATCCTGCTGGTCATCGGCGCCTTCTCCCTCGCGTTGGCGTATCTCTACCGGCTCGGGCTGCCTCTGTTGGGCGGGATCGGGATGATCGGGGGATGGCTCTGGTCGCTCGCCGCGATCACCCGCGGCCTCTGGTGGCGTGACGGCATCGACGGCATGGAGCCGTTGCTGGTCATGGGGGCCCTCTGCATGGTGATGCCGCGCCTGCTGCCGCGGCCGGCGGGATACGGGCCCATCTGGCGGGTCACCGGAGCGCTCGGGCTCTCGATCGCCCTGCTCACGCTCGGCCAGAACGGCCAAACCAGCAGCTTCGGCGGTATCAACCAGAGCGTCCTCGAGGGCGTCTATCAGGTTGCCGGTGCCATCGTGTTCCCCTGGCTGGTCGTCGTGGGTCTGCGTCGTGCGTCGCGAAGCATCACCATCATCGGCACGGCGTTTCTGTCAATGTTCCTGTTGCTCCGTCTGCACGCCTGGTTCTGGGATTACCTGCCGAAGTGGCTCTTCTTCCTGCTGGTTGGATTCCTGGCCGTGCTGGTGCTGCTCCTGTTGCGGCAGCTGCGCAGTCGAAAGGTGTTGCGGACATGAAATGGCTCCTGCCGGCGGCAATTGTGCTGGTCACCAGCGCGCTGGGGATCCTCCCGGCCTGGCGTGAACAGCAGCACGCGATCGGTCGGGTCGCCATGGTGACATGCGCGGAGGATGTCGGCAACGAAGCCGCCGGGAGTCCGTCGCAGACGCTGCGGTTCCAGCTGGCCGAGGAGGTTGCCGGGTCCGACATCGGCATCACCGCCGATCAGCTGGTCGCCCTGGGGTTTGACCGCGCCGACTCGGCACTGCTGGGCGTGAGCAAGCCGCCGGCCGGGCGCTGGCCCGCACCGCGCCCGGCGTGGGCGCGACTCCGGCCCGACAGCAGTGGGGGTGGGCGGTTGGTGGTCGAGGAACTCGGGGCATCTCGTGCTGGTGTGTGGCGCGACACCACATCGATCGTTGCCCGAGTCCGCGTGGGCTGGTCGTTCCGTCCCGTCCCGGATGTTGCGGCCGCCGCCGACAGCACTCCGAATCCCGGCCGGCGACTCGAGCGCAGGGTGATGCGCTTCGGCGTTCTCGAACTGATTCCCGCTGCGCTGCACATCACCGCCGAACAGGATCGCGTCCTTCGTCAGGTGAAGGCCGTGTCCGGGTGCCGCGGCAGTACCACGCGGGCGGTCATCGCCAACGGCCCGGCCGGCGGCCTCTGGATCGAGCGGGTCGTCCGCCCGTAACCAATCCCGCGATGGACTAGTTTCCCTCGTACCCCGCACGCGAGGGACCAATGATCACGGCCATCAACCCTGCCGACGACACCACGGTCGGCTCATACGATTTGATGTCGCCCGTCGAGCTGCGCGCCGCACTGCGCGAGTCAGGCAAGGCGTTCGAGAGCTGGCATCGGACCACCTTTGCCGAACGTGCCGACCTGATGCGAGCGGCTGCCACCGAGCTCCGGCGGCAGATCGAGCCGCTGTCCCGCCTGATGGCGGTGGAGATGGGCAAGCCGCTGGCCCAGGGGCGCACCGAAATCGAGAAGTGTGTCTGGGTCTGTGAGTACTACGCCGAGCATGCCGAGGCGTTCCTCGCCGACGAGCTCGTCGAGACCGATGCCACGCGCAGCTTGGTGGCGTACCGGCCTCTTGGCGCCGTGCTCGCGGTGATGCCCTGGAACTTCCCCTTCTGGCAGCTCTTCCGCTTTGCCGCGCCGACACTCATGGCGGGGAATGTCGGCCTGTTGAAGCACGCGTCGAACGTCCCCGGTTGCGCGCTGGCCATCGAAGCGGTCTTCCGTGACGCCGGCTTCCCCGCTGGAGTGTTCCGCACCCTGCTGATCGACCATGTCCAGCTGAAGACGGTCCTCCGGCACGATGCGGTGCGCGCCGTCACGCTCACCGGCAGCACCGCAGCCGGGCGAAGCGTCGCCAAGCAGGCGGGTGATCGGCTGAAGAAGTCCGTGCTCGAACTCGGTGGCAGCGATCCCTATCTGGTGCTGGCCGATGCTGACCTGGAGCTGGCGGTCGAGACCTGCGTCGCCAGTCGCCTGATCAACTCGGGCCAGAGCTGCATTGCGGCCAAGCGCTTCATCGTGGTCGACGCGGTGCGCGAGGAATTCGAGCGCCGGTTCGTGTTGCGCATGGGCCGCGCGCGGATGGGCAACCCGCTGGCACAGGGCGTCGACGTTGGCCCGCAGGCCCGGCGTGACCTGCGCGACGAGCTGCACGCACAGGTGGTGGCGAGCATTGCCAAGGGGGCGAAGTGCCTGCTGGGCGGCATTGTCCCCGAAGGCCCGGGCGCCTTCTATCCGCCGACGGTGCTCACCAACGTGCGGAAGGGGATGGCGGCGTACTCCGAGGAGTTGTTCGGTCCGGTGGCGGCGATCATCCCGGTCAAGAACGAGAAGGCCGCCATCAAGGTGGCCAATGACACGGTCTTCGGGCTGGGAGCGGCGGTGTTCACCCGCGACGTGGCGCGGGGCGAGCGCATTGCCACCGAGGAACTCTGGGCGGGCTCATGCTTCGTCAACTCGCTGGTCAAGTCGGATCCGCGCCTGCCATTCGGCGGCGTGAAGGAAAGCGGCTATGGCCGGGAGCTCTCCTCCCACGGCATTCGTGAATTTGTCAACGTCAAGACCATCTACGTGAAATAGGGCTATGATCCACTCTCTCGCCGCTCGTCGCGGCCCACTCAGGATTTGACGATGATTCGCCGATTCGCCGTGTTGCTCCTCGTGGCCGCCTGCAGCCGCACGGCCCCACGCCCGACTCCCGCGCCCGTTGCCGTGGCCCGGGGCGGCGACCAGGCGGTGGTGCTGGTGTCGCTCGACGCCTTCCGGTGGGACTACCTCGACCGGCCGGCGGCGAAGAACCTCCGGGCGCTGGCGGCGCGGGGGGTGCGGGCGGAACGGATGATTCCTTCCTTCCCGTCGCTGACCTTCCCGAACCACTACACCCTCGTCACCGGACTCTACCCGGAGCATCATGGCATCGTCGCCAACACCATCCGCGATTCGCTCTTGGGGACGTTTCGGCTTTCCGATTCGATTGCCGTCACCGACGCGCGCTGGTGGGGTGGCGAGCCGATCTGGGTGACCGCCGTGCGCCAGGGTCGCCAAGCGGGCTCGGTGTTCTGGCCGGGCTCGGAAGCGGCCATCGAGGGTGTTCGTCCTTCGCGCTGGATGAAGTTCGACGACAGCTATTCCAATCCGGCTCGGATCGACAGCGTGTTGACATGGCTGACGCTTCCCGCCGGCAAGGCGATGTCGCTGGTGACGCTCTACTACAGCGATGTCGATCATGCTGGCCACGCGGCCGGTCCCGCCACACCTGCGGTCGATTCCGCGATCGCGCGGGTCGACTCGATGGTCGGGTTGCTGGTCAGGGGAATCGAGGCGCGCGGCCTGTCGGGGCGAGTCAACGTGATCGTGCTCGCCGACCATGGCATGACGCCACTCGCGGCGGATCGAGCGATCTTCCTCGACGACTACATCTCGATGAACGACGTCGATGTGGTCGACTGGTCGCCGCTGGGAGCCATTCGTCCCAAGCCGGGGAAGCTCGAGGAGGTCTATGCGAAGCTCAAGAACGCCAATCCGCACCTGGCGGTCTATCGCAAGAGCGAGGTGCCCGCGCGCTTCCACTACCGCACCAACCCGCGGATCACCCCGTTGGTGCTGATCGCCGACGACCAGTGGGCCATCACGACCAGGGCGCGCTTCGCTGCCCGTCCGCCGAGCGGCGGGGCGCATGGCTACGACAACCAGCTCAGTTCAATGGGTGCGATGTTCGTGGCGGCGGGGCCGGCGTTCAAGTCGGGGATCACGGTCAAGCCGTTCCAGAACATCCACGTCTACGATCTGCTGTGCGACATCCTGGGATTGAAGCCGGCGCCGAACGACGGGTCGATGGATTCGACGAGGATGATGCTGGTGAAGCCGAAGTGACGGAGAACGGAGAAGGGGGAAGAGAGAAGGGGGGTCGGATGAAGGATGACGCGACGGTATCACGCCGGCATTTCCTGGCCGCCTCGGCCCTGGCGATCCCCGCCCTGCGCGGCCTCGACCCGCGGCTGACGATCGCCACGAGCGAGGACCGCATGGCCTGGTGGCGCGAGGCACGGTTCGGGCTCTTCCTGCACTGGGGGCTCTACTCGGTGCTCGCGGGCACCTGGAAGGGTGATGAGAAGTGGGCCGAGTGGATCAGGAACAATGCCAACATCCCGGTGGGCGAGTACGACACCCTGCTGGCGCAGTGGAACCCGCACGCCTGGGATCCGGATGCGTGGGCTGCGGCGGCGCAGCGCGCCGGGATGAAGTACGCCGTGCTCACCTCGAAG
>JANYAG010000017.1 GCA_025361465.1 Gemmatimonadota bacterium | reverse complement strand
ATGGCGCTGGTGGCCGACCCCGACGGCAACGTGCTGGCGCTCTGGGAAGACAATGTCTCCGCACAGCAGCAGGGGGAACGATGAGGCTCCCGCGCGAATTCGCGAGCGACAACACCGCTCCGGTGCATCCGGCCGTGCTCGAGGCGCTGCACGCCGCCAACAGCGGTCCGGCCGTTTCCTATGGTGATGATCCCTGGACCGCCCGGCTCAATGACTGGTTCCGCGCCGAGTTCGGTTCCGGCACCGAGGCCTTTCCGGTCTGGAATGGCACCGGCGCCAACGTCGTGGCGCTGCGGGCGGTGACCCGGCCGTACTACGCCGTGGTCTGCACCGAGCACGCCCACATCCAGGTGGACGAATGTGGCGCACCGGAACTTCTGACCGGCTGCAAGTTGATCGACCTGCCTTCGCCGGACGGCAAGGTCACGCCTGACCAGCTGCCTGGGGCGGTGAAGGGGCTCGGCAACGAGCACCATGTCCAGGCCAAGGTGCTCTCGATTTCGCAGACCACCGAGTATGGCACGGCGTACTCTCTTGCCGAGATCACGGCGCTCTGCGTTCGTGCGCACGAGCTGGGATTGCGGGTCCATCTTGATGGCGCCCGGATCGCCAATGCCGCCGCATCGCTCGGAGCGCCGTTCCGTGCGTTCACGCGCGATGCCGGGGTCGACATCCTCTCCTTCGGCGCCACCAAGAACGGCGGCATGGGTGCCGAGGCGGTGGTCGTCTTCGATCCGGCACTGGCGACCGAGCTCAAGTTCCTGCGCAAGCAATCGACCCAGCTCGCGAGCAAAATGCGCTACCTCTCGGCGCAGCTGCTCGCGCTGGCCGAGCACGATCTCTGGCTGGCCAATGCCGCGCATGCCAACGCGATGGCGCGGCGGCTCGCTGCTGGCATCCGGCCGATTCCGGGTCTCACCATCACCCAGGCGGTCGACGCCAATGCCGTCTTCGTCCTGCTGCCGCGCGAGGTCGCGCGGGCGCTGCAGCAGCAGTTCCACTTCTACATCTGGAACGAAACGACCGGCGAGGCACGGTGGATGACGAGCTGGGCCACGGCACCGGAAGACGTGGATGAGTTTGTGGCGGCGATTGCCACGGAGATGAAGCGCACCACATAACCCCTCGTCCTGAGCGTAGCGAAGGACCTCTGGCCGGTCCACGTGATGAATCTTGGGCCGGAGCGAACACCGGCTCAGTGCCACCCTGGAGCACAGCATGCGCCTACCACCGGTTGGAGTCGTGCTTCTGCTGGCCGTTCTTCCTGCGTCCCTGGCGGCTCAGCAGGTTCGCGACAGCGCCGGCGTCCGCATTATCACTTATCAGGCGGGATATCGTCCCAGCCACGAATGGCGCGTCGACACAAGACCCATGGTCGAGATCGGTGGCGCCGCTGGGGAGGGGCCGACCGAGTTCACCAACATCATGCAGGTCGCGCAGTTGCCGAACGGGACCATCGTTGCTGCCAACATGGGCACCAATGAGCTTCGCTTCTTTACCAGTGCGGGCAAGTTCGTGCGCCAATTCGCCCCTCCAACCGATGCAGCGGCGCTTCGCAGCGGGGTGATAGGAGTTCTCGGCAACGGCGCGCTGGTCTACCTGCAGCAGGAAGAAGGCCCCCACACTCCCGAAGGCATGAAACTGCCCCTCTACGGGTCGGTCGCCCTGCGCAACGATCAGGGAGAATTCCACCCTATCGTGACCAAGGTCATGCTGGCCAAGGACGGGGTGTACCGCGAGGCCTTTCTGCCTCGACGTCACAACGCCGTCCTGCCGAATTCAATCTGCACCGCGTGGGGAGCCTCGTACGAAGTGCGGTGCCACCGGGCAGATGGCGTGTTGGCACTGGTGATCCGGAGGACGGTCACGCCAGCACCGGTCAATGCCATTGCCCGAAAGGCCTGGGATTCAGTGTATGTCACCCCCTTCGCTGGAGAAGTGGGTGCGCCGTCGGCGGGACTGATCGAACATGGCTTCACCGGCAGCGGGATTTGGAACCCCGTGCCACTCAAGCCGACGCGTTGGAGCGTATTCGCACCGGACGGCAGCTTTCTCGCCACAACGACCCTGCCGGCCAGGTTTCGCGCGTTCGAGTTTGGGCGAGACTACGTGCTCGGCGTCTCGCGCGATGCCGATGAGGTAGAACGGATCACTCAGCTGAGACTGCGGCGGCAATAGGAATGAACAGAAGCCGAGGTCCCTCGCTTCGCTCATAGGTCCTTCGCTTCGCTCATAGGTCCTTCGCTTCGCTCATAGGTCCTTCGCTTCGCTCATAGGTCCTTCGCTTCGCTCAGGACGAGGAGGCGTCCTCATCACGAGCAGAGCGAGGGACGTCATGCCAACCCCACTGCTCGCTCAAATCCAGCCATCCGGGGTTGTTCGCCTCGATCAAGGCGATCTTTCTGGATCGGAGCCATCCTTTCAGCTGCTTTTCTCGCTGGATTGCATCCACAAGCCGATCGAATCGCTCGACGTGAACGAGCCGGAGGATCCGGTACTTCTGCACGAAGGCGGATCCCTCGCCGCAACGATGCTGCTGCCAGCGTCTGGCCAGGTTCCTGGTGACTCCGATGTAGAGGCAGCGACTTCGTGAGGCCATCAGGTAGACCCAGGCTTCCTTCAGCATGCAGCATGATTGCTGGCACGTGCGTGAGTGCTGAGGTCTCCATTACGCGCGACGGCCCCGATCAGCTCGGGTGGCTGAGACCTCTCCCACTCGTCCTGAGCGAAGCGAAGGATCTGGGGTCCTTCGCTGCGCTCAGGACGAGGACGGAATCCCTCACCCAGAGCGTTGCGGGGGATTTCAGGCCCCTCGCCGCGCTCAGAGGTCCCTCGCCGCGCTCAGAGGTCCCTCGCTTCGCTCCCAGGTCCCTCGCCGCGCTCAGAGGTCCCTCGCTTCGCTCCCAGGTCCTTCGCCGCGCTCAGAGGTCCCTCGCTTCGCTCCCAGGTCCTTCGCCGCGCTTAGAGGTCCTTCGCTTCGCTCAGAGGTCCTTCGCTTCGCTCAAAGGTCCTTCGCTTCGCTCAGGACGAGGAATGTTCCTCATCCCGAGCGCAGCGAGGGACCTCAGGACCTTATCTTGATCCCAATGCCGCGCTCACGCCTCAACCCGCTGATACTCGTCCTCCTCGCCCTCTTCGCCCTCACCGCCGGTCTGGTGGTGGCGGGCATCACGCTTCCCGGCGACGAGGCGATGCTGCGCGCGGTCGGCGCTGTGCGGAGCGACGGCGTGACGCGGGTGATGCGCGCGTTCACGACGCTCGGGGGCGGCGCGGTGGAAGTGCCGCTCGCGCTGGGGTTGGTGGTGCTGCTCTGGAAGCTGGGGGCGCCGGGCAGGGCGCGGCGCTACCTCTACGCGGCGCTGAGCGGCGAGCTGCTCTACGTGATCGCCAAGGCGAGCTTCGGCCGGCCGCGGCCGCAGATCATCTCGCGCCTGTCCGACGCCGGGTGGTCATCGTTTCCCTCGGGACATTCGATGCTGGCGCCGATCATCTACACCTTCGGCCTGGTGCTGCTCGCGCGCACGATCGGCTCGCGTGGCGGCCGACTCGTACTGCTGGGGATTGGTGCGGTGATGCCGATCGCGATCGCGATCTCGCGCGTCTATCTCGGTGTCCACTATCCCAGTGACGTCGTGGCCGGGCTCCTGCTGGGCAGCGCCTGGGCGCTCTGCTGGGACGGCGAGGCGTCGCCGGCAAGTGCCGCGGCCACTTCGTCGGCGCCCGCCACCAGGTAGTCGATCCGCTCCGACAATTCGCGCGCCGCATCGAGGTCAGCCGTCAGCGACGAAGCGGCGACATGGCCCACCGTCATCCGCAGCAAGCCAACACGCAGCGTCTCGATCGCGGCGACCGACCGCTCCAGGCGAATGGCCCACGGGCCCTCGACGCCGGCTGCGAGCCGCTCGCGCGCCAAGGCCGCCTCCCGCTCGAGGCGCGCAACGACCTGCGGCAGATCCGAGAGCGCGTGACGCTCCGAGCCGGGCAGTGCGGCGAAGAGCGTTTCGGTGGCGCTGCCAAGCGCGGATTCGGTACGCCGGGAACTCGCCCAGGCCCCGCGGCGCGCGGCCGGCAGCCCGGTCGTCGCGAGCCGGGCCACCAAGTCGCCGAAGCGGCTCTCCCAGACGCTCCGCCGCAGGCGGGCGCCGGCGTCGCGCAGGCCGAGCCGGCGACCAGGGAAGATCAGGCCGAACAATGCGCCGCCGACCGTGGCCATGCTGCAGAGTCCGAACAGCTGGAAGAAGACCCTGGACGCGTCCTCGGTGTGGCCGATGAAAATGCCGCCGAGCAGGCAGCCGAGCGCGCCGGCGAAGGTCAGGTAGGTTCCGAATCGCACCAGTTTCGGGAAGAAATGCACTGCTCGGCCGCTCTCGTAGCGGAGTTCCTCCTCCCGCCGCTCCACCGCGATATCGAGACCGTGCCGAAGGTCGTCGAGCGTCACACCGGACTCGAGTGCGCGTCGCGTTGCCAGCAACCGCCATAGTCCATGCCCGATCCAGGGGAGCAGCGTCGCCTTGATCAGCAGCAGCTCGAAGACGACCGTCGCGAGGCTCCACATGGTGTTCATCGTCGCGGCGACGTACACCATCGTGGCGAGGCCGAAGAAGAAGCACGACCAGATGGTGTAGATCGACTTGAGCTCGCGGCCGCGCTCCACCCAGATCCGCACCGGCACCGGCAACTCGGTCGAGAGTTGCCCGCCGGGGATGAGCGCCTCCGCCATCGCTTCGGCAGAGGCGAATCGCTCGCTGGGACTCTTCTGCAGCGAGCGGTCGATGGCGGCGGCGAGCATCGGCGGCGTTTCTGGGGCGAGGTCAAGCACGGCCGGTGGAGATTGCGTCAGGTGCTGCGCCAGGAGCTCGCTCACGCTTCCCGTGAAGGGCGGGCGCCCGGCCAGGCAGTGAAACCCCATCGCGCCGAGCGAGTAGATGTCGCTGCGGGCGTCGACGAGATCGCCCGCCGCCTGCTCCGGCGAGATGTACTCGGGCGTGCCCACCACGCGATCCTGCCGCGCATCGGGCGTGGCGGTGAGTCGCGCGATGCCGAAGTCCGTCACCATCGCCGGGCCACCATCGCTGTCAAGGAGGATGTTGTCGGGCTTGATGTCACGGTGGATCACGCCCTGTGCATGGGCGTAGGCGAGGGCGTAGGCGGTGTCGCGCAGGACTCGTGCGGCTTCGTGCGGGGCGAGGTGCCCGACGCGTCGCAGCCGGTCGCCCAGGCTCTCACCGGCGACGTAGCGCATGGCATAGAAGACAAAGTCGCCGGCCTCGTCGACCGAGTGGATCGAGACGATGTTCGGGTGGGCCAGCCGAGCCGCCATCCTGGCTTCGCGGAGGAACCCCTCGCGCACTTCCGGCTGCGCGGCCCGATCGGGCGGCAGCAGCTTGAGCGCCACCGGCCGGTCGAGGCGGACATCCCGGGCCAGATAGACCACGCCCATTCCCCCGCGGCCGAGCTCCCGCTCCAGCGAATACCGTCCGGCCAGCGCGGCCTGGAGGGCGAGGAAGAGCGCGTCGGGGCGATCGGCGGAGAGGGCCATGAAGGTGCCTCTACGATACATCAGGCGCGGAGGATTCGCGCAGGAATCTGGAGAAGGGAGAAGGGAGAACGGAGAAGGGAGAACGGAGAAGGGAGAAGCTGGAGCGAGAGCGGCAACTACTTGTGGTCGGGAACCACCGGGCCACCAGTCGCGTTGGCGTCATCGGACGGGATCACGATGCCGTTGGCCCCCAGTCGCCGGAAGAGCGCCCACTGGGCCTGCCGCGCAGCGTAGACGCTGCCGCCGTTGTACATCGCCGCGATCAGCAGTGTTCCGTCGGAGCGACCGAGGTAGCCGACCAGGGTGGCCGCGTTGGCGAGCGTGCCGGTCTTGGCGCGCACCACCCCGGGTTCAGGCAGGCCCGACTTGAGGCGGCGCAGGGTGCCGGATCCGTTGGCGGGCAGCAGCATCGGGAAGTTGTGCCCACCGGGAGTCAGCGGAATTTTCGCCAGATAGGTGGTGAAGATCAGCGGCGTCATCCGATCGTCCGACGAGAGCCCGCTGCCGTCGACCAGGTGCATCCCTTCGGAAAGCCCAGTCACCTTGCGCACATGGGCCATCAGCGCGTCGGCCGGCGCCTTCGGACCACCGCCCCAGAGCAGCAGCAGTTCCGCACCGATGTTGAGCGAACGCGTATTGATCTCGTGCGCCAGCGAATCAAAGGTCCCGGAAGCCACCTCGGCCAGCACACGACGCGGTGAGGGTTCCGAGGAGAGCAGCGCCGGGGTGGCGACCCAGGTGATCCCTGCCTCTGCGGTGGCGCGACGCCAGACGGCTTCGAGCACCGCGCTTGGGTCATTCGCCACGGCGGTGTAGCGCCGCGGCTTGCTCGAGAGGCCGATCTTGCCGCTGACGATGTAGCGCCCACCCGACTGGGCGCCAAAGCGGAGCGACGACTTCCGGCCAACGATGGTCGTGGCGGTCACCGTCACCAGCCCGGCGACGCCCATGGGCGCTTCGCCCACAATCAGGGCCCTGGCGCCTGCCTTGTATCCCGGCGCGACCGCGAATGAAATAATGTTCTCGTTCAGCGTGACCGGCCCGATCGGCGGGGCGTAACTCCGCCCCCGGAACCGGCTGGACCAGACACTCGGGAAGACCGACTTCGCCTCGCCCGCACTGGTGGTGACCGTCAGGGGGCCGACCAGGCGACGCACGCCGATCGCGGCGAGCTGGTGGGCCAGGTCGACCATCGTCGGGCCGCTGCGGTCGGGACGATCCAGGGACGGGTCGCCGTTCAGCTCGAGCGCCCAGCGGCCAAGCCATGTCCCGGTGGCGGGGTCGATCTGGCCGTCACCGACGACCCGGGTCGCGCGACGGGCCTCGCTTCCTACCACGGTTCGGGCAAACCCGGTGGTCAGAAGCTTGACAGTCGAGGCAGGGATCATTGGCTCCGAGGCGTTGACTTCCCAGATGATGTTACCGTCCTGGTCGGCCACCACCACGCCCCACTTCCCCGGCGCCCGACGCGAGGTCTGGGCAAACCAGCTCTGGACTTCCCCGATGATCGACGGGCCCTGCGCCAACGCCGAAAACCGCCCCGACGCCGGAGCGGCGAGGAGGATCAGCACAAAGAGTTGGAAAGAACGTCGAATCATCAGCCCCATGACGCTGCAAGATACGTGCAGGGAGGGGCGCGGCCTACTTGAGGTGCAGTTTGGCGATGGTCTGCAGCTGCATGTTGCTGGTGCCCTCGTAGATCACCCCGATCTTGGCATCGCGGAAGAACTTCTCGGCCGGATACTCCCGGCTGTAGCCGTAGCCGCCGAAGAGGTCGAGCGCCTTTGACGCGATCCGGTTGGCGGTTTCCGAGGCGAACAGCTTGGCCATCGCGGCTTCCTGCGTGAACGGCAGGCCGGCGTCCTTGAGGCGCGCAGCGTTGTAGACCATCAGGCGCGCGGCAGCGAGGTCGGTGACCATCTGGGCGAGCTGGAACTGGACGCCCTGGAATTCGGCAATGGTCTTCCCGAACTGCTTCCGCTCCTTGATGTACTTCGTCGCGGCGTCAATCGCGCCTTGCGCCACGCCAATCATCTGGGCGCCAATGCCGATGCGACCCTCGTTGAGAGTCTCGATCGAAATCTTGTAGCCCTGCCCAACGGGCCCGAGGACGTTCTTCGACGGCACGCGACAATTCTCGAGGATCAACTCCACCGTGCTCGAGGCGCGGATGCCGAGCTTCTTCTCGCGCTTGCCGACGGCGAAGCCAGCGAAGTCGCGTTCGACCAGGAAGGCGGTGATCCCCTTGTAGCCCTTCCCTGGGTCGACATTGGCAAAGACGATGAAGATCCCCGCCTCGGCGCCACTGGTGATCCAGAACTTGCGGCCGGTCAGCAGCCAGTCGTCACCGTCCTGCACCGCGCGCGTCTCGAGCGCGAACGCATCAGAACCGGAATTCGGCTCTGAGAGGGCAAAGGCGCCGATCATGTCGGTCACGAGACGGGGACAGTAACGGCCCTTCTGCTCGTCGTTGCCCCAGCGGAGCAGGGCATTGTTGAACAGGGTGTTGTGTACGTCGACATAGATCGCCGTCGACGCATCGACCCGGGCCAGTTCCTCGATCGCCAGCGTGGCAAGGAAGATGGTGCCTCCCGCGCCCCCGAACTGTTCCGGGATCTCGATGCCCATCAAGCCCAGGTCGAAGAGCTTCGCGAGCACCTCGGGTTTGATCTGTGCCGCCTCATCCATCTCGTGGACGTGGGGCGCGATCGCGGTTTCCGCGAATTCACGGATCGTCTCACGGAAGAGGTTCTCTTCTTCGGAGAGTACGGAGAGGGGCGCACCCGCGGCGATCGTCGTGGTCATTGAGGCGGTTCCGGTAGAAGGACGGTGGCAAAGATAAGGGAACGAGGAGCGAGGATCGAGGAGCGCGGCAGTCTCATTTCCCGAGCACCTCCAGCGCCACCTCGACCCGCCCCAGCGGTGCGGCGACCTGCACTCCGCTGAGCATTCCGCGCATGGCCGCGAGCAGTTCGCGCGAGATCGCCACCCCTTCGGCGAGAGCGGCGTCCTTGCCGATGGCGCTGGCCTTGCGCATTCGCTCAATGACCTCGGGCGGAATGGTGATCCCCGGCACTTCGTTGGCGAGGAACTCGGCGTTGCGCTGCGACACCAGCGGCCAGATCCCCGCGATGATCGGGATGCCGAACGACTCGAGCTGTGGCATCACCCGCTCGAACTGGCCAAGGTCAAAGACCGGTTGGGTCACCGCGAAGCATGCCCCGGCCTCGACCTTCCAGGCAAAGCGGCGCAGCTCGCGGTCGAGCTCGGGCGACGCCGGATTGATACCGACGCCGTGGACGAAACGCGTCGGTTCGCCGATCGGCATCCCGCCGGGGTCGAGCCCGCGATTGAGCCGCGCCACCAGATTGGTCAGGCCGATGGCGTCGATGTCGAAGACCGCGGTGGCATCGGGGTAGGGGCCCATCTTCGGCGGATCGCCGGTGATCACCAGCAGGTTGCGGATGCCAGACGCCGCGGCACCGAGCAGGTCGGAGAGCATGCCGAGCAGGTTGCGATCGCGGCAAGCATAGTGAACGACGGCCTCGAGGCCGACGTCGCGCTCGATCAGGATGCCGGAGAGCAGCGCACCCTGCCGGCTCTGCGCGCGCGGTCCGTCAGGGAGGTTCACGGCGTCAACGCCCGCCGCCTTGAGCGCGCGTGCCTGCGCCAGCATCGCGGCAGGATCCACCCCGCGCGGCGGTACGATCTCCACGGTGGTGATCCATTCCCGGTGCGCCAACTTCCTGCCGAAGGCCGAACGCTCCGCGAGCGGCACGGCCTGCACCGCCGGGACACCGCGTGCCGCGTAGATCCCGGTGACGCCCCGGCCGATCGCCGCTGGGGTCGCCTGCGGCTGGGCACTCCGCACATATGCGCGGATCGCCTTGATGTGCTCGGGCGTGGTGCCGCAGCACCCGCCGACGAACCGCGCCCCCGCCTCGACCATGCGCCGGGCGTACTCGGCCATGTATTCGGGGCTCGCCATGTAGATCTTGCGGTCGGCCACTTCGCGCGGCAGGCCGGCGTTGGGCTGCGCCGAGAGCGGCACCTGCACCACGCGAGCGAGCCGCTCGGTCACTTCGAGCACCACCTGTGGTCCGATCGAGCAGTTCACGCCGATGACATCGGCTCCGGCGGCCGCGAGGGCCGGACCGAAGACCTCCGGCGTGGTGCCGTACGCCGTACTGCCATCGAGGCCGACGGTGACCTGGGCCAGCAGCGCCAGGTCGCAGCGCGCGCGGGCGGCGCGGATTGCCACCACGAGCTCCTCGACATCGGAGAAGGTCTCGAGACAGAAGCCGTCCACACCGCCCTCGAGCAGTCCGTCGATCTGCCGGCCGAACGCCGCTTCCGCTTCGTCGTGGCTCAGTTCACCGAACGGCTCGAGGCGCACGCCCAGTGGGCCGATCGCCCCCAGCACGGCCACCTTGTCACCGACCGCGCGTCGTGCGACGGTCGCCGCGGTGCGATTGAGCAGCTCGGTGTCGGCCGCGAGGCCGTAGTGGGACAGCTTGATCGGATTGGCGCCGAAGGTGTTGGTCTCGACCAATTCGGCACCCGCCTCCGCATAGGCGGCATGCACCTCGGCCACGATCGTGGGCTGCTTCACGGCGAGTTCGTCAAAACAGACGTTGAGGAAGACGCCCTTCTGATAGAGCATGGTCCCCATCGCGCCATCCACCACGTGGACGCGTCCGTCGTCGATCAGTGCGCGCAGGGTTGGCATGCCGTTACCTCCGGTAACCCAGCACCGGCGCGAGCCAGCGTTCGGTGGTGGCGATATCCCATCCCTTCCGCCGGGCGTAGTCCTCCACCTGATCGCGGCCGATGCGACCGACGCCGAAGTAGCGCGCCTCCGGTCGCCAGAAGTACCAGCCGCTCACCGATGCGCCGGGCCACATCGCACAGCTCTCGGTCAGGGTAATGCCGGTGGTTGCCTTGAGGTCGAGCAGCGCGGCGAGGGTGCGCTTCTCGGTGTGGTCAGGGCACGCGGGGTACCCAGGCGCCGGGCGAATGCCCTGATAGTGCTCGTGCAGGAGTCCGGCCTGATCGAGTGTCTCCCCCGGCGCATATCCCCACAGCGTGCGCCGCACCTCCTCATGCAGCCGTTCGGCAAACGCTTCGGCGAGTCGATCTGCCAGGGCCGAGAGGAGGATGGCGCGATAATCGTCGTGCTGCCCTTTGGCGGCAGCCACGAGCGCGTCGAGCCCGTGCCCGGTGGTGACGGCGAACGCGCCGATGTAGTCCTTGATCTTGCTCGAGCGCGGCGCGATGAAGTCCGCGAGCGCGAGCAGGGCCCGGTTGTCTTTGCGCACCGCCTGCTGCCGCAGGGTGTGAATGGTCGCCAGCGGCGAGGTGCGCTCGGCATCGTGGTAGAGGGTGATGTCGTCACTGCCGCTGTCGGCTGGCCAGAACCCCACCACGCCGCACGCGCTGAGCGCGCCGCTCTTCTCGAGCTCGTCGAGCAGGTGCCCGGCATCGGTGAAGAGCTCGCGCGCGGCGTGGCCGTGGGTCGGATCGTCGAGGATCGTCGGGTAGGCGCCCTTCAGTTCCCACACCTGGAAGAACGGCGTCCAATCGATCCGGGTGCGCAGGTCGGCGAGCGGCCAGTTCTCGAAGGTGCGCGTGCCGAGAAATGTCGGCGTCGGCACCGGGATGGCCAGGTCGAGATGCAGCGCGGCCTCGCGGGCATCGGTGATCGGAGTCAGCGGTCCTTCGTGCTCCCCCTCGCGTTCGGCGCGGATGCGGGCGAAGTCGGCCGCGACATCGGCGGCGAAGGCGCCGCGCCGCGCCGGGTCGCGCAGCGCACTGGCCACCGGCACAGCGCGCGAGGCATCGAGGACGTGCACCACCGGTCCCGAATAGGCCGGCGCGATGCGCAGCGCAGTGTGTGCTTTCGACGTGGTTGCGCCGCCCACCAGCAGCGGGATGTCGAGGCCTTCGCGCTCGAACTCACTCGCCACGAACGCCATCTCATCGAGTGATGGCGTGATCAGGCCGGAGAGCCCGACCAGGTCGACCTGCTCGCGGCGTGCCGTCTCGATGATCGTGGCGCAGGGCACCATCACGCCAAGGTCGATCACGTCCCACTCGTTGCATTGCAGCACCACGCCGACAATGTTCTTGCCGATGTCGTGCACGTCGCCCTTGACCGTGGCCATCAGGATCTTGCCGCGCGCCCGAGGCGCCACGGTCGCGCGTTCTGCCTCGAGGAAGGGCACCAGGCAGGCCACCGCGCGCTTCATCACGCGGGCACTCTTCACCACCTGCGGCAGGAACATCTTGCCCGCCGCGAAGAGGTCGCCCACGCGACTCATTCCCGCCATCAGCGGCCCTTCGATCACCTCGAGCGGCTTGAAGGCGAGGAGTCGCGCCTCTTCGACGTCGATCTCGACGAAGTCGGCGATGCCGTGCACCAGCGCGTGCGAGAGCCGGGCATCGGCGCTCGTTTCGCGCCAACTGAGGTCCGCTGTTGCCGCGTGGGCGCTCCCCTTGGCGCGATCGGCGATTTCGAGCAGACGCTCGGTCGCATCGGGGCGGCGGTTCCAGAGCAGGTCGGCGACGCGTTCGCGCAGGGCGGGGTCAAGATCGTCGACGACAGGCAGCTGCCCGGCGTTGACGATCCCCATGTCGAGCCCGGCAGCGATGGCGCGCTCGAGGAAGACGGCGTGGATCGCTTCGCGCACGGCATCGTTGCCGCGGAACGAGAAGGAAACGTTGCTGATTCCGCCGCTGGTGAGCGCGCCGGGGCAGGCGAGCTTGGTGGCGCGAATGGCCTCGACATACGCATTGCCATACTCGGCGTGCGCCTCGATGCCGGTGCCGATCGCAAAGACATTGGGATCGAGGATGACGTCTTCCGGCGCGAAGCCGACCTGCTCGACCAGAAGCCGGAAGGCGCGCTGGAGGATCGCGACGCGCCGCTCTGGCGTATCGGCTTGCCCCTGCTCATCGAACGCCATCACCGCCGTGGCCGCGCCGTAGCGCCGCACCAGCCGGGCCTGCTCCAGGAACTTCGTCTCGCCTTCCTTGAGCGACAGCGAATTGACGATCCCCTTGCCCTGCAGGCACTGGAGGCCTGCTTCCAGGACGCTCCAGCGCGACGAGTCGAGCATCACGGGGACCTTGGCAATCTCGGGCTCCGTACCGATCAGCCGCAGGAACCTGGTCATCGCGGCGTCACCATCGAGCAGCGCTTCGTCGAAGTTGATGTCGATGACCTGTGCGCCGGCGTTGACCTGCTGCCGCGCCACTTCGACCGCCGCGTCGTAGCGCCCGTCGCGGATCAGCGCGGCGAAGCGGCGCGAGCCGGTCACGTTGGTGCGCTCGCCGATGTTGACGAAGTTGGTGTGCGGGCCGATCACGAACGGCTCGAGTCCGGCCAGGCGCGTGCGTGCCGGCGGTTCGGCCGGGGTGCGTGGCTTGACGTCGCGCACGGCCGCTGCAATGGCGCTGATGTGCTCGGGCGTGGTGCCGCAGCAGCCGCCGACGATGTTGAGCAGCCCTTCACGCGCCCACGCACCGAGCTCGGCCGCCATCGTCGCGGGGTCGAGGTCGTAGCCGCCCATCGCGTTTGGAAGGCCGGCGTTGGGGTGCGCGCTGATGAAGGTGTTGGCGAGGCGCGAGAGATCCTGCACATGCTGGTGCAGCAGGTCAGGGCCCAGGGCGCAGTTCAACCCGATCGAAAGCGGCCGAGCGTGGGCGACCGAGATCCAGAACGCTTCCGCCGTCTGCCCGGACAGCGTGCGGCCGCTGCGGTCGGTGATCGTGCCGGAGATCATCACCGGAACCCGGTACCCGAGCTCGTCAAGAACTCCCGCGATCGCAAACAGTGCCGCCTTCGCGTTCAGCGTGTCGAAGACCGTCTCGACCATCAGCAGGTCGGCGCCGCCGGCGATCAGGCCGCGGGCGGCCTCGGCGTACGCCGTGGCCAGTTCGGCGAAGGTCACGTTGCGCAGCGACGGGTCATCGACCGACGGCGAGATCGAGGCGGTGCGCGACGTGGGGCCGAGAATGCCGGCGACCCAGCGCGGACGATCGCTCGTCTCGAATTCATCCGCGACGGCGCGGGCAACGCGCGCGGCGGCGACATTGAGGTCGTACACGGCATCGCCGGTGTCGTACTCAGCCTGCGAAAGCCGAGTCGAATTGAACGAGTTGGTCTCGATGATGTCGGCACCGGCCGCGAGGTAGGCCCGGTGCACGCCGCCGACGACCTCGGGGCGCGTGAGGCAGAGCAGGTCGTGGTTGCCCTTGAGGTCGCGCGTGCTCGCGGCGAAGCGGGCACCGCGATAGTCGGCTTCGGTCAGCCCTTCGCGCTGCAGCATGGTGCCCATCGCGCCGTCGAGCACCAGGATGCGCTCGGCGAGCACGGCGGGGAGGCGGGCCAGGCGCGAAGCGCGGGCGCGATTCGGATCGTCCAGAAAGACTCCTGAAATGACGAACCCGGAGGTCGTTGACGACGCCCCGGGCGGCGTTTTAGCGGTTGTTTAACGTGGCCGCAAGTCGCGGGAAATCGCCACGGGCTTCCATCAGGTTCGGCGTCAGAGCATCAGGCTGATGAGGGCGCGCTCCGCGAAGTATAGCAGGAAGTACGCGACCAGTGGGCTCATGTCGAATGGACCAAACGCCGGCAGCACCCGGCGGATCGGGTCGAGCAGCCAGCTGGTGAGGCCGTTGGCGATCCGCATGATCCGCCCGTAGGGGGAGATGTTCAGCCAGGAGGCGATCACCGTCACGAACAGCGCGGCGATCAGGATCGAGAAGCCGTAGTGGACCAGGGTGAGCGCGATGACGATCCCGCCACCATCGGCCAGCGCCATGGTCTGGTAGACGAAGCCGATCAGCCACTGGACCACCGCGATCAGCGCGAGCCCCATCAGCACCGCGATGCCGACCAGCCAGAAGGCGGCGTCCTGCGGGTTGCCGCCGGAGCGGACAATGCGCCGCTCCAGCGGCTGCAGCAGGGGATCGCTCCAGCCCCGGACAAAGCGCGGCCAGGCGCCGAAGGCGCCGAGGTGCTTGGCGCGGACGGCCCAGTGCGTCAGCGCCACCAGCAACGCCAGGAAGAACGCACCGCCGGCGATGACGCGGGCGCCGAACTGGACCCAGATGGCCCAGGCGAAGGTCATGTGCGGCTCATTGAGTGCTGCAGGACTTGGAAACGGCGGGCCGGTTGTCGCAGGCGATCGCCTGATCCATCCCGCTGGCCACCGGGCCGCACGCCGTGGTCTGGGCCGCGCGAGCGGCGTCGGTCTCCGAATTGGCCGAGGCCTTGGCGCAGTTCCGGCCGCCATTGAACTCGACGCACACATTGCAGGTGACCTTCTGGGCCGACAGCGTCGACCAGGCAAGCAGGCCCACGAAGGCCAGGATGACGGCGAGGGTCAGCAGGGTCTTGGGTTTCATGGGGGAAAACTACCTCCTGAGGGTGGGAGGGGTGATGACAGAAAGTGAATGGTGATTGGTGATTGGTGAATCGTGAAGCCGGGGCAGCATCCACCGTTCACCACTCACCGTTCACCAATCACCTTCTACTTTTTGGGCAGTCCCGTCGTCTGGTCGCCAGTCTTGCCGTCCGTGATCGGCGTCACCTGCGTCGTCCAGCCGCCCTGGAAGGTGACCACCAGGCGATTGCCAAGGGTATCGGCCGCAATCGACTTCACTTGCGGGAACTTCTTGCCGTAGGCCATCGCCCCATCGGCTTGCTTGGCGAACTCCTCGGCCCGCTTTCCCGTGAAGTCCTTGCCGAACTCCCGGCCGATCGCCACGGCAATGGCCTGTTCAGGGCCGTACTTGGCGTACTCATCCGGCGGCAGCATCCCCTTGCCGCTGGTGAGGTACGGGTAGGGGTCATAGCGCCGGCAGGCGACCAGGGTCAGGGCCAGGACGAGGGGGACGAGGCGGCGCATCAGGGTGTTCTCCGGACGGGGTCAATCATGGCGATGACGGTGGCGGACCGGGGCGAAAGGTAACGAGCGGTGGGGGAACGGTCATCCTTGTCCCCTCACCCCGCTTACCCTACCCTTCCCGCGGACAACAGCAACCTTTTGTGGAGCCGTGAGATGAGCGCCAACATACCCCTTCCGGTCAATGAACCGGTCCTCCATTACGCCCCCGGTTCGCCGGAACGGGCCGCCCTCCAGGCCGCCATCAAGGAACTGGGCTCCGTCGTCACCGACATCCCGGTGGTGGTCAACGGCCGGGAATACCGGGAAGGGAAGACCGTCCGGGTCACCTCGCCGCAGAAGCACGGTCACCACCTGGCGACCACCCACCTGGCCTCGACCGAGTTGCTGAACGAGGCGATCCGCGGGGCGGTCACGGCCCAGAAGGCCTGGGAGAATTGGTCGTTCGCCGACCGGGCGGCCGTCTTTCTCAAGGCGGCGGACCTGCTGGCCGGTCCGTGGCGCCAGCGGATCAACGCCGCGACGCTGCTGGGGCAGGGGAAGACGCCGCACCAGGCCGAGATCGACTCGGCGTGCGAGCTGATTGACTTCCTTCGCTTCAATGTCCATTTCGCCGAGAAGATCCTTGCCGAGCAACCGATCTCCTCGCCGGGCGTCTGGAACCGGATGGATTATCGCCCGCTCGAAGGGTTTGTCTACGCCATCACGCCATTCAACTTCACCGCGATCGGTGGCAACCTGCCCACCGCGCCGGCGATCTTCGGCAACGTGGTGCTCTGGAAGCCGTCGACTACGGCGATGCTGTCGAACTGGCTCTTCTTTCAATTGCTGCGCGAGGCCGGGCTGCCGCCCGGGGTGATCCAGTTCATCCCCGGCAACTCGACGATTGTCTCCGAGACGCTGATCGGCAGCCCGCACCTGGCCGGCATTCACTTTACCGGCTCGACCGGCGTCTTCCGCCAGCTCTGGACCGGCGTCGCCGCGAACCTGCCCAAGTACCGCTCGTATCCGCGCATCGTCGGCGAGACCGGCGGCAAGGATTTCATCCTCGCCCATCCGAGCGCCGATTCGGACGCGCTGGTGACGGCGATGATCCGCGGGTCGTTCGAATACCAGGGCCAGAAGTGCTCGGCGGCGTCGCGCGCTTACGTTCCGCGCTCGCTCTGGCCGAAGGTCGAGGCGGGGCTCAAGGAGGAGATGGCGAAGATCAAGCAGGGCGATCCGGCGGACTTCTCCGTCTATGTCGGCGCGGTGATCGACGAGCGCGCCTTCACCAAGCTCGAGCAGGTGCTCGTGGCCGCCAAGGCCGACAAGCGTTGCCGCATCGTGGCCGGTGGCGGGGCCGATCGCCGGGTCGGCTGGTTCATCGAGCCGACCGTGATCGAGACCACCGACCCGCACCACCAGGTGATGACGGTGGAGTTTTTCGGGCCGATCCTCGGTGTCTACGTCTACGATGACGCCAAGTGGGACGAGGTGTTGCAGCTGGTCGATACCGCCACCGATTACGCCCTTACTGGTGCTGTCTTCGCGCAGGACCGGGCGGCGGTAGCTTCGGCGGCCCAGGCGCTGCGCCATGCGGCCGGCAACTTCTACGTCAACGACAAGCCCACCGGCGCGGTGGTTGGCCAGCAGCCGTTCGGCGGGGCGCGTGCCTCGGGCACCAACGACAAGGCCGGCAGCATCCTCAACCTCTATCGCTGGGTCTCGCCGCGGGTGATCAAGGAAACGGGCGCGCCGCCGGCGCACTGGAGCTACCCGTACTTGGGGTGAGGGGTCTCCGATCCTTCGCTTCGCTCAGGATGAGGGGCACCTTCATCCTCGTCCTGAGCGCAGCGAAGGACCTCGGTCGCTTGGCGGGAGGTGTCGCCCTCCTCCTCTCGCCTCTCGACGCGCAGGCCCCCGCCCCGCGCTATACCCACGTCGCGCTCGCCGGCACCTCGTTCCTCGAGCAGGTCACCAGCACCGTCGTCTCCCGCAGCGGCGGCGCGGAGCGCACGCGCGCGACATCGCGCGCCGCACGGTTTGGGGTCAGTGTGTCGGGCGACACGGTGGTGGTCAGCGGCGATTCGCTCGCGCTGAGCGAGAGTGCCGGCGGCGTCGATCGCACCCTTGACGCGAGCGGCTTCCTCGGCGGGCGCTGGCGGCTCTTCCTCTCCAAGGGCGGCGTGCCCAGTGTGCACCACCGCCCCTTCGTGCCCGACGACATTACCGAGGTGAGTGACGTGGCCGCGGCGATGGACGACTTCTTCCCGCGCACGCCCCCCGCGCTGGCCGTCAACGCGAGCGCCACCGACACCGCCAACACTCGGTGGGAGCGCCTCGCCGATTCCGCCGGGAGCCAGCGCTATCACTGGAGCCTCGCGCGCCAGCACGAGGGCGTCCGCACCGTGGCCGACACGGTGCCGCTGCAGGTGCACGAAGTGACCCGCGAGAGCGGCACGCTTGCCTGGAGCCCGGCCGGGGCGCCGCTCACTTGGTCGCGCCAGATCCACTCCGAAATCACCTCGGCGATTCGAGGCCGGACGGTGCAAGCGGTGGTGGATCAGCGGATTGTGGTGCGGTGGGTGGCTTCGCGCCCTACTCCTTGACGACGGTGAAGCGCCGCTCTCGTGTCACGCGCTCGCCCGCGGACGTGGACACGGTCACGATCAGGACGTAGTCGCCGAGGGCGAGTTTCGACAGCGAAATTTCCCGCTTCATCCCGTCCACCTTGTTCGACTTCTTCCCGTCGAAC
>JANYAG010000340.1 GCA_025361465.1 Gemmatimonadota bacterium | reverse complement strand
CCAGCAACGGCTTTACGATTCGTTCCCAGAAATTCGGGGTCATCGCGAGCATTTCCTCGAGCCGGCGGTACAGGCGTTTTTCAGGGGCGATGCCCTCAAAATCATAGGCTTCCTGGAATTCCTTAAACAAGTGGGGCAATTTCGGCACATAGTCCGGGGCGCTCATCTGCGCCAGGTAGTCGGCGGTCACCAGCAGGAAGGCGTAGAGTCGGGCCTCTTCGCGATGGAAGGTGATCTGGCTGAGTTTGCTCTGCGGACCCGTGCAGAGGATGGCGGCGCAGATATCCTCGATTTCCGTGTATGTCACCCCCATGCGGGGCAGGTATTGGCGGGCAAAGTCGCAACTCCGGCGCTCGTGCACGAAGGTGTATTTGGCGCCGGTGCCCTCGCGGTCGTCGGCTTCCTTGAGGTAGCCGGTGTCGTGCAACAACACGGACATCAACGCCAGTTCCCAGTCGCGCACGGCAAGCACGGGCTTGTCGGTGCTGGCGTTGCGCCCCTCGAGCAGATGAATCAGGCAGACGGTGGCCTGCATGGTGTGCTCGTGGTTGTGATATTTCATGTCACTGCCCTGATAGCCCGGATAGCGTCCGGCAAACATGTCGGCGTTATCCGCAAACAAGCGATCGATCAGGTTGCCGCTGGCCGCAGCGCCGATGCCAATAAACACTTCTTTTACCATTCGGGCAACGGCGGCAGAATCCTTAGTGTCGATGGGATGTGGCGGCACCATTTCGCCCCAAGCAGATAGGGGTTGCCCCCTATGCCGCAAGCCCATTGTCTCAGGTTAGAAACGAATGGGTAGCACCACCAATTTGATCGTCGGCCTGACAGGCGGCATGGGGTGCGGCAAATCGACGGCGGCGGCCATGTTTGCCGACTGCGGATACCGCCGGCTTGATGCTGACCAAACGGTCCGAGATGAATTGCTGACCGATCCAGCCGTGGTGCAGGCCATCAGGGAGCGATTGGGGGCGACTGTGCTGGCACCGGATGGATCAGTGCGGCGGGACCGGGTGGCCGAGGTGGTGTTTGCCGACCCGGTCGCCCTGGCGTGGCTCGAGGAATTATTGCATCCCCGGCTGCGCGCCCGCTGGCGTGAGCTCCTTGATCACGCGCAGAATACGGCATTTATCGTAGAGGTGCCCCTGCTCTTTGAAAAGGGACTAGAGAATTGGTTTGATTTCACCATTTGTGTGACCACAGACTCGGCCCTGCAATTGAGGCGGCTGGAGCAGAAGGGGATAGCCCCGGAGCTCGCCCGCCAGCGCTTAGCCCTACAACTGCCACTGGCCCGAAAATGCGAGTTGGCGGATTTCGTTCTCCTTAATGACGGTACTCCCGACTTTTTGCGTGAACAGGTGAAGGTGTTGGCCGCCCGCCTCTTGAAATCTCAACCCGCCCGGCCCGCAGGCCGCATTCATGGAAGTCCCACCCAAATCCGACGAGGAATCCTCTAGCTCATCCGACGCTGCCAGCAGTGAGTCGGCCAAAACCAAGCGCCCGACGCGTTCGCGCCTTTACCGCACGACCAAGAAAGTCGTGAAAATCGAGGAAGAGAAAGTCGCGCCGCGGGCCAGCAAACACTCAGCCTCAGCCAAAGCCGCCTCGGCGTCCAAGCCCGAGGTCGTTCCGGCACCGGTCCCAATGGCCGCACCTGAACCGCCCCCGCCCCCGGCGCCGGTGTATCAGCCGGAGCCGGTCCAGCAACATGACGCCCCCAGTGCGCCGGCCGGCGAATCCGGCCACCTGCCACAGCAGGGGCTGGATAACTACGACGATAATGGCGGGCAGGGTGGCGGCGGGCAATTCCAGCCGCACGGCGGCGGCAAGTTCGGCCGCCGGGGCCGCGGAGGAAAACATTTTCGTGGTGGTGGCGGTGGTGGTGGCAAATGGGGCAACCCCAATTTCCAGCCGGCGCCCAAGTTCCCGCCCCAGCCGGCCCCACCGAAGGAAGTGGTGCATTACGGCGACCTCCCGGACCCGGCCCGTTTCCAGAATCTCGAGGCCCTGGCCAAGCTGGCCGAAGAGATTTCCAGCAGCAAGGCGGAGCCCATCTGGCTCAATGAGCTTTATGCCCTGAATCTCGCCCAACTGACCGCCTTCGCCCGCAAGCTGGACGTGAAGTTTGAGGGCGCGCCCAACCGCCGGCAGCTCATCACCCAGATCTTTCTCGCGACGACCGAGCAAAAGCACCCGCTGTACGACCGCGGGTACATCGACATGAATGAACGCGGCAGTTTCATCGTCCACGAGGATGTGAACTACCGGCTCTATCCGGAGGACGCCTATCTGCCGGAAATCTTCGTCCGCCAACTCGGCCTGAAGCGCGGTCACGCCGTCGAGGTCCAGCTGCAGGCCCCGCAGGGCAACGACCGTTGTCCGGCGGTGGTCGGCATCCTGAAGGTCATGGGCGCCCCACCGGCCGAGGTCTCCAAGATCCCGCCCTTCGAGGAACTCACCCCCTATTATCCGCTCAAGCGGATCATGCTCGAACAGGAGGGGGCCAAGGACGTGTCGATGCGCATGGTCGACATCGTCACCCCGATCGGCTTCGGCCAGCGCGGCCTGATCGTCGCCCCGCCGCGCACCGGCAAGACCGTCCTGATGCAGAACATGGCGAACTCCATCGCCGCCAATTCCCCCGAGGTGAAGCTGATCATCCTCCTCGTGGATGAGCGCCCGGAGGAAGTCACCGACTTCAAGCGCCACTGCCAGGGCGAGGTGGTCAGTTCGACTTTCGATGAGACGCCTGAAAGCCACGTGCATTGCGCGGAAATGGTGATCGAAAAGGCCCGGCGTATCGTCGAGCACGGCGGCCATGTGGTTATCCTGCTCGATTCCATCACGCGCCTGGCCCGGGCCTACAACGCCCTGGCCGGCAACAGCGGCAAGATCATGTCGGGCGGCCTCGAGGCCAACGCCCTGCAGAAGCCCAAGCGCTTCTTCGGCTCCGCGCGCAACATCGAGGGCGCCGGCAGCCTGACCATTCTGGGCACCGCGCTGGTCGACACCGGCAGCCGCATGGACGAGATCATCTTCGAGGAGTTCAAGGGCACCGGCAACATGGAGCTCCACCTCGATCGCGACCTGGTGAACAAGCGGATTTTTCCCGCGATCAACATCGACAAGAGCGGCACGCGCAAGGAGGAGCTGATTTACCATCCCGACGAGCTGCTGCGCGTCTATGCGTTGCGCCGCGCCATGCAAGGCGTACCGGCCGCCGACTCCCTGGACATGCTGATCCAGCGCCTGAAGAAGACCAAGACCAACGCGGAATTCCTCATGAGCCTCAATCGCTGACGCCTGCCGGCACCAGCCGTGACCACCGCCGACGATCCAGTGATCCAAATCGCCCTCGGCCGAGGGCTGTTGCGTCCGGAAAGTCTGGCGCAGGCCCGGAGCAAACTGGCGGGGCCGTCGGAGTCCTCGGCGGTCCGCCCCGGTCTGCTGACCCTCTTGCTGCAGGACGGCGCCATCGACGAGACCGCCCTGGCGCGCGCCTTGGCGGAGGAATGGGGTTTGCCCTTTGTGGTGCTCGCCACGCGTTCGATCGCCCCGGAAATTTGCGCCCGCTTGCCGCGGGTCCTGGTGCAGACACATGGCGTGATGCCCTTCGGCGTGGACCAGGGGGTATTGCAGGTGGCGATGGCCGACCCGACGGCGATGGAGGTCCTGGACCAGCTCGCCTATGCCGCCGGCACCGCCATCCAACCCGCGCTGGCAACGGGGGCGGACATTCGCTCGGCCATCGCGCTTTGCTATGGTGCCGAGTCCGCGGCCGGGGCAGCCAAACCTACCCCGGGCAACATGCCAGGCACCCAACCCCGGGTCGCGATGGGGTCCGACCAGGCCGGGACGGAAAGTGAGCAGGATGCCGCGATCATTCCGTTGGTCCAGGCCCTCGGGCTGGAGGCGATTCATCGCCGGGCATCTGATATCCACCTTGAGCCGCTCGCGCGGCGCTTTCGCGTGCGGTACCGCGTCGACGGCGTGCTGCAGGAGGGGGGAGCGCCGCCGCTGCGCCTGCAGCCGGCTATTATCTCCCGGCTCAAAATCATGGCGAACATCAGCATCGCCGAGAAACGCGTGCCCCAGGATGGCCGCCTGCGGTTTGAGCAGGAGGGGTGCACCTTGGACTTGCGGGTTTCCTGCCTGCCGACCGTTTATGGCGAAAGCATGGTGCTGCGTCTTTTGGACGGCGCGGGCCTGAAGCTGGGCCTGCCGGAATTGGGCTTCCAGCCGGATGACCGCCGGGCGTTCGAGCGGATCCTCGGGGCGCCCGATGGCCTCCTGCTGGTCACGGGCCCGACCGGCTCGGGCAAGACCACGACCCTGTACACCGCCCTGCAGTCCCTCAATCGGCCCGATGCCAAAATCATCACCGTCGAGGACCCGGTCGAATATCAACTGGCCGGGATCAACCAGGTGGCCGTAAAGGCCGACATCGGGATGACGTTTGCCGCCGCGCTGCGTGCCCTGCTCCGCCAATCGCCGAACGTTGTCATGGTAGGCGAAATCCGCGACCGCGAGACGGCCGAGATCACCCTGCAGGCGGCCCTGACCGGTCATCTGGTGCTGAGCACGCTGCACACCAACGACGCCCCGAGCGCGGTCACGCGTCTCGCCGACCTCGGGGCCAAGCCTGTGCTGGTTGCGGCGGCGCTCCGGGCCACGCTGGCCCAGCGGCTCGTGCGTCGTATCTGCCCGCAATGCCGGTGCGCCTACACGCCGGCGGTGCGCGAGCGGCACGCCCTCGGCCTGGCCGCGAGCCAGCTCAATGGGCTGGAGTTCTTCCATGGCGCGGGCTGCGCCGCCTGCCAGGGCACCGGCTACCGCGGCCGGATCGGGCTCTTTGAATTCTTTCTCGTGCCCGAGGACATTCGCCGCATGATTTACGACAATGTTACCGCCGCCCGGCTGCGCCAGCAGGCCCGGCAGGCGGGCATGCGCACCTTGAGACAAGATGGCATCAGTAAAATGCTCGCCGGCCTCACCACAATCGAAGAGATTGCGGCTGCCACCATCGGTGATGACCTTTGTCCCAGCCCTTAACCCACCCCCTGCATGAGCTACGAAATGAATGACCTGCTTGATCTGGTCGTGGACCAGAAGAGCTCCGATCTCCACCTCCAGGTGGGCGTGCCCCCCTGCCTCCGCCTGCGCGGCAGCATGACCCCCATCGACGGGCCCGAGCTGCGGCCCGAGGACACGGAGAAGCTCATGATGTCCATCACGCCGGACAATCACATCCAGAACGTGAAGCTGAATGGCGGCACGGACTTCGGCTTCGCGTTCGGCGAAAAGGCCCGCTTCCGCGTCAGCGTGCTCAAGGCCAAGGGCAACTACGGCATGGTGCTGCGCCAGATCCCCAACCAGCTCTTCGATCTCCGCACCATCGGCATGCCCGACAAGATCAAGGAGCTGCTCTACCGCCCGCGCGGCCTCTTCCTGGTCACCGGCCCGACGGGTTCTGGCAAGTCGACGACCCTTGCCTCGATGATCAATTACATCAACGAGAACCGCGACGGGCATATCATCACCATCGAGGACCCGATCGAATATTACCACGCCCACAAGAAGTGCGTCGTCACCCAGCGCGAGGTCGGGTCCGACGTGCCGAGCTTCGCCGAGGCGATCAAGCGCGCGTTGCGCCAGGACCCCGACGTGATTCTGGTCGGCGAGCTCCGCGACCTCGAGACCATCGAGGCGGCCATCAGCGCGGCCGAAACGGGCCACTTGGTGTTCGGCACGCTGCACACCAACAGCGCGGCCAAGACGGTGGATCGCATCGTCGACGCCTTTCCGGCCACGATGAAGGAGATGATCCGCATGCAGCTCTCCACGTCCATCATCTGCGTCATTTCTCAATCCCTCTGCAAAAAGAAATCCGGCGGGCGCATTGCGGCCTACGAGATCATGGTCAACACCTCGTCCATTGCCTCGCTCATCCGCGACAACAAGACCTTCCGGATTCCCTCGGACATCCAGACCGGGGCGGGGCTCGGCATGATCACGCTCGACACGCACCTGATGAGCCTGGTCAACCGCGAGCTGATCGAACCCGACGAGGCCCTGGAAAAATCCCAGGAGCAGGTCGTGATGCGCGAAAAACTCACCGCGATGGGCTTCAAGTTGCGCGAACTCAACTAAACCTCAGCTTTAGGCCGTGGGCCCGGCCGGAACCGTCATGTTCACCGGGCACGATCGTCTCCTTTTTGAAATCGGCACC
>JANYAG010000215.1 GCA_025361465.1 Gemmatimonadota bacterium | reverse complement strand
TCGCGCCGTAGGCTTCCTTGCCCCAGAGGAAACCCCAGATATTGGCAGTCGCGGTGGCGCGCTCGTCGAAGTCACGCCAGGCGTCTCGGAGCGCGATGACACGGGGCGAGATGCGTTGCGATGGGTCACCAAACGCCTCTCCCACCGTGGCGGTGCCCCGGCCACCGTAGAGGAGCACGCCTGGCTCCAGGTAATCCGCGCCGAAATTCACGAATGCGCCCATGGTGCGCGACTCACCGACGACCGCGGCGATGGCGAGCTCGTTGAGCCCGTTCTGGGCGGACACGACGCACCCGGTTGGGGTGAGATGCGGCAGCAAGGCGCGGGCGGCCGGCTCGGTGTGCTGTGCCTTGGTCGCCAGGACAACCGTGTCCCACGTTCCCTGCAGCGTGTCCGGCGTGAAGGCCGGCAGCGGTGTCGTGAACGCCTCGATCGGCCCCGTAATGCTCAGCCCTGAGCGATTGATGGCGGCGACGTGCTCGGCGACGATGTCGACGAGGGTGACGTCGTGACCGGCGCGTGAGAGGTAGGCACCCAGGGTGCCCCCAATCGCGCCCGCCCCCCAGATAAGACAGCGTGTTCGGGGCGCCACTAGGTTGCGCCGCCCCAGGGACCGGCCAGCAGGGCGCGGGTTTCCTCGACGGCGACCTGCCAGAGCGCCATCATGTCGTCGTCGGATCGCTGGTAGAGGCCGCCGTAGTTGCCGTCGCCGATGTAGCTGCGCAGGGCGACGGGATCGGTCATGCGCACCCGATCCATATCCACCATCGGTCGTTGCTCCTTCGGCAGTTCGACGCCCGGGAGCCGAGTCCAGGGAAAATTCTCCATCCACGACCCGTGCGACGCGACGGGATCAATGGCCTGCACCTTGGCCCAGGTCCGCGGGGCGTTCCACCAATTATGGAAGAGCACCTTGCAGCCGGCGTGGTCGGCGGCCCATTCCTGAGCGAACTGCTGCACCGCGCCGTTGCCGCCGTGACCATTGCAGATCATGATGCGCCGGAAGCCGCTGTGCGCCATGCTGTCGAGGATGTCGCGCACGACGGCGAGGTGCGTCTCGACCCGGAGCGAAATCGAGCCCGGGAACTCGCGGAAGTACGGCGTGACGCCGTAGGCCAGGACGGGGAAGACGGGAATGCCCAGCGGCTCGGCGGCATCCGCGGCGATCTTCTCGGGCAGGATGCAGTCCACCGTGAGCCGCAGGTAACTGTGCTGCTCGGTACTGCCGAGCGGCAGCACCGCGCGGTCATCGCGGCGCAGGTAGGCCTCGACCTGCATCCAGTTCATGTCGCTGATGCGCATTATGGCTTTCCATTGCGGGCGGAGGGACTCGAGAACATACGGCGTCAACTCGGCGGTCGGAAGGAGGCCCGGCGAGATTCGGAAACTGGGGTTACTCTTGCCCGACCGTCAACTGCGCAGCGCGATGGCTCGGGCCGAATCGGAGAACTCCTCATGATCAACAGTAAACTCGTTTTGACTGCCACCACCGTGCTGGGCATCTTCGGGCTGGGATGGCTGATCGTGCCGGATATACTCGGGAGGTATTGGAAGATCGCGCCGGGCGCCAACCTCGATTACATGGGCCACCGCTATGGCGCATTACTCATCGGGCTGGCCGTGACCGTGTGGCTGGGCCGTGACGCGCCCAATACGCGAGCGCGGCGCGCCCTGATGGTCGGCGCCTTCGTCTCGCTGGTGCTGACCACCGCCCTCAGCCTGTACGGCGCACTCGCGCTGGGGCTGAACGCCTGGCCGCCATTTGCCGTGGAAGCCGCACTGTCGGTGCCCGGCGCCAGACTGGAGCTCACCGCATGAGAATCGCAGCCAGCATCTTCATTGCAGTTTCGGCAGGAGTTGGTGTCGTGTTGGCCCGGCATCCGGCGACGCCCATCCATCAGCCACTCCACGCCGCGATGTTCGCGCATGTCATCGTGATCGTGCAGGAGAATCGCACGCCCGACAACCTCTTCCAGGGGTTGTGCGCACCTCCGTATGGGTCGAGCGCCGGCTGCAGTACCACGCCCAACACGTCGCAATACAACATCCAGACCGCCAACTGGCTCGACAAGCACTCGCCGGGCGGGATGCTGCAGCCGATGCCGGTTCCCCTGGCGAATCGCTACGACCTCAATCACGGTCACTCGGGATTCGTCGCGATGTGCGATGCGACCGCCGGGTCGACCACCTGCCACATGGATGGCGCCGGCGATGTCACCTGCGTCAGCAACATCGGCGCGTGCATCAACCACCCCCAATTCCGGTATGTCGACAACTCGGCGGGCCAGCTCAAACCCTACCTCGACTTGGCGACCCAGTACGGCTGGGCCAATTACATGTTCCAGACCAACCAGGGTCCCTCCTTCCCCGCGCACCAGTTCCTCTTCGGCGGGACGTCGGCTGCCTCGGCCGCGGACGATGCCGCGGGGATCTTCGCGGCCGAGAACATGGGTGGCACGGGGAATGTGGGTGGGCAGCAGAAGGTGGCCGGCTGCATCGCGAGTGCGCAGACCATCGTGCGGGTGATCAGCCCGCAGGGCGAATTCGGGCGCAGCTACCCCTGTTTTGAGCACCAGACCGTGCCGGACCTCTTGCACAGCGGAATCAGCTGGCGCTATTACGCCCCGAATGCGGGATCGATCTGGACCGCACCGAACGCCATCAAGCACATCTGTCAGTCGACCGGCCCCGGCGGCGAGTGCACCGGTCCGGCATGGAAGGCCAACGTCGACCTCAATTCGGCCGATGTCCTGCGGGATATCGCGGCCTGTCAGTTGCGGTCCGTCAGCTGGGTCATTCCCACCGGCGCCAATTCAGATCACGCGCGTGGCAACGATGGGGGCGGACCATCGTGGGTCGCTGCCATCGTCAACGCCATCGGCACCAACACGACCTGCGACGGCAAGGTCGGCTACTGGAAGAACACCGCGATCCTGATCACCTGGGATGACTGGGGTGGCTGGTATGACCATCAGGCACCGACCATCCTGTCCGGGGTCCAGGGGGATTATCAGTACGGCTTCCGGGTGCCGCTGCTGGCCGTCTCGGCGTATACACCGAAAGGGTACATCGACAACACGGCGGACGACTTCGGCAGTATCCTGCGGTTCATCGAGCACAACTTCGGCGTTGATGAAGGGGCACTCCACTTTGCGGATCAGCGGGCGGCATCGGATCTCGCCGGGTTCTTCCGGCTCGACGCTGCCCCACGGCCCTACCGGACGATCGACGCGCCGAAGAACGGCAACTTCTTCCTCACCGACCGGCGGCGCGCCACCGATCCCGACGATCAGTGATCGGCGCCCCCCATCGGCCGTCCCCCGCCATGCGTCGATCGCGACGCGCAGCGGGGGCGGCATCGGCATGGGCTGACAACCGGGGACATGCTACTGGTTGGATCCGATGAAATACGCGGTGACATAGAGGTCGTTGGCCAGCAGGTCGGTTCCCTCGAATCCGCTGCCGAACGAGTAGCTCCATTCGAAGTTCGGCACTGGTCCATTGGCATCACACGTCCCCTGGATCGTGGCGGACTGACAGGCCCAGTAGAGATGGGGCTGGATGTCGTGGAACGGGCCCGTCGCGGTATTGGGCTCGGCGACAGTCATTCCCGCGCTGAAGCCAAGCTGGGCAAAGAAGAGGTTCCCCATCGGGTTCTGGGTGCCGGAACAACCGTAGCCGGGACAGGCCGTATCGATGCTGGGAAGTTGCCAGGTGGTCTGGCCATGGTAACTGGCGGCGTTCATGTTCGTGATGAACTGGGTTGCCGAGGCGTACGTCATCGCTGCATCCGACGCAAAACAAATGGCGGGGGTCAGCGGATCGGTGCAGGCTGGCAGGCCGAATCTGGTGGTGGCGGCGAGATTGGCATTGGCCACCCAGGTGGTGTTGGTCATCGGATCGTAGACGGTCTGGCCACCGGGATTCACCTGCAGTCCCATGCCATTCATGGCCGGGGATCCCGGCAACTTCCCGGGAACCATCGGCAGGGCATACAGGAAGTTCGGCAGCGTGTTGGCCCCGTGCCACCCCGTGGCGAACGAGAACGTCTCATTGCCCCCACCGGTTGGTTGGTTCGTCTGCGACCAGTAGAGGTACGGCTGGATGTTGCCGAACGGGCCGACCGCATTGCCACTGATGGCCACTGCAGTGGACGGAGATTTCAGTCCCAGGCCGTTGTAGAGCGTGGCATAGGCACTCCGCGTGCACCCGAACCCGAAGTTGTTGCTGTTCGGCCCCGTCCTGCCGCAGTTGCCGTCGAACGGCGGATTGGTGGGGAGTCGCCAGTTGCTGTGCCCCAGATAGTTTGCCGCGTTCATGGCAGCCACCCACGTCACTGCGGCGTCGTAGCTCATCGAACCGCTGGCGTTGACGCACCCCTTCCGGTCGAGATTGCCGCTGCACACCGGCATGCCGAAGCGGTTGCTGGCCGGCAGGTTTGCGTCCATGAGCCAGCTGATGTTGTTGACGCCGTCATATACGGTGGCCAACGCCACCGAGTTGATGGTGACCGTCGCGGTGCCGCTGACGCCTTCACTCGTCGCCGTCCTTCGTCATCGCCGTGAGCTGGACGGTGGCCGCCGGGAAGATCGCCGACGTGCCCGGGGCGACCGCCACCTGGGGCCGCCTTCGGGTTGATCGAGCCGGGAGTCATTGCCGCCAACGGGTACATCTACGTGTTCTACGCCAACTTTCCGCTGGTTGGGACCGCAACGATTCAGGCGGCTCGCGCCCCGCTCGCCGGAGATGCCGCCCCCGGCACGT
This sequence comes from Gemmatimonadota bacterium, assembly GCA_025361465.1. Classification (GTDB taxonomy): domain Bacteria; phylum Gemmatimonadota; class Gemmatimonadetes; order Gemmatimonadales; family GWC2-71-9; genus Palsa-1233. The sequence goes on along the minus strand of JANYAG010000215.1, from coordinate 120 downwards.
GGATCAAGTACAACAATGGGTGGGGGGCCGAACCCGGCCTCGGCGGCACCGGCTCACCGGTGGTCGCCACTGCCGGCCTGTGCACGCGGCCAGCCCAACCGTGGCCGGTGTACAGCAGCT
>JANYAG010000213.1 GCA_025361465.1 Gemmatimonadota bacterium | reverse complement strand
CGCGTCGGCTTCGGTCCCGTGTCAGCCGACCAGGTTGCGGAGCTCTTCGCCGGGCCGCGGTTGCCGACCGTAGATCATCGCCTGTCCGTGGGGCTGGTCGAGGCGATTCCCTTCCTGCGCGACCAGCAGCGGGTGACCTTTGCCCGTGCCGGCATCATCGAGCCGTTGTCGTTGGCCGACTATCACGCACACGGCGGTGGCGTCGGGCTCGCCAATGCCCTCTCGATGACGCCGCAGGAGATTGTCGAGACCATCAAGGCGTCGGGCCTGCGGGGACGCGGTGGCGCAGCGTTCCCGGCCGGGATCAAGTGGCAGACGGTGCTCAATGCTGTGGGGGACACCAAGTACATCGTCTGCAACGCCGATGAAGGGGATTCGGGGACCTTCGCTGATCGCCTGTTGATGGAGGCCGATCCGTTCCAGTTGATCGAGGGGATGACGATTGCCGGGCTTGCGGTCGGCGCGCAGCACGGCGTGATCTATCTGCGTTCGGAATACCCGCGCACGGCCCCGGTGTTGCTGCACGCCCTGCAGATCGCACGGAGTGCCGGGATGCTCGGGCCCGACCTGCTTGGTTCCTCGCGCGCCTTCGACATCGCCCTCCGCATCGGCGCCGGCGCCTACATTTGCGGCGAAGAGACATCGCTCCTCGAGAGCCTCGAGGGGAAGCGCGGGACCGTCCGGCCCAAGCCGCCGCTGCCCGCGCTGTCTGGCCTGTTCGGCAAGCCGACCGTGGTCAACAACGTCCTGACCCTCGCGGCCGCCACGACGATTCTCGCCAAGGGAGCCGAGTACTACGCCTCGTTCGGCGTGGACCGCTCGCGTGGCACGATGCCGTTCCAGCTGGGCGGGAACATCGCGCAGGGCGGCCTGGTCGAGCTTGGCTTCGGAGTGTCGCTGCAGACCATGGTGCGGCAATTCGGACACGGTAGCCTGAGCGGTCGGCCGGTCAAGGCGATCCAGGTCGGCGGACCGCTCGGCGCCTACCTGCCCGCTTCGCAGTGGGATACCCCGCTCGCCTACGAGGCCTACGCCGCCATCGGGGCGATGCTTGGTCACGGCGGCATCGTGGTCTTCGACGACACGGTGGACATGGGGGAACAGGCGGCGTTCGCGATGCAGTTCTGCGCCGACGAATCGTGCGGCAAGTGCACCCCCTGCCGCATCGGGTCGACGCGGGGAGTGGAAGTGGTCCAGCGCATCCGGCGCGGTGAGCGCACCGAGGAGAACCTTGTCCTGCTCGAAGAGCTCTGCGAGACGCTGGAATTGGGATCGCTCTGCGCCCTGGGCGGATTGACACCCATGCCGGTCCGCAGCGTGCTGCACCATTTCGCCCATGAGATGCATCCGACACGCGAGGCCATCACATCATGATCGACCTCCATGCCGAACGTCCCGACCTTGGCACGCCGCCCGTCGCGAGTGAAGCGCGAGTGCGCCTCACGATCGACGGCCAGGCCGTGGAGGTTCCCGCCGGGACCTCGATCATGCGGGCGGCACGCGATGCCGGGATCGGCGTCGCCAAGCTCTGCGCCACCGATTCGCTGAAGGCCTTCGGCTCCTGCCGTCTCTGCCTGGTGGAAATCAACGGGCGGAAGGGGCTTCCCGCCTCGTGCACGACCCCGGCCGAAGACGGCATGGTGGTTCGCACCGAGAGTGAGCAGCTGGCCCGGGTCCGTCGCAACGTGATGGAGCTCTACATCTCGGACCACCCGCTCGACTGCCTCACCTGCGCCGCCAACGGAGACTGCGAGCTGCAGGACGTGGCCGGTGCGGTTGGCCTGCGCGAAGTACGCTATGGCACGGACGGCGCGGACCATCTCTCGGCCGAGGCCGACACCTCCAATCCGTATTTCACCTTCGACCCCGCCAAGTGCATCGTCTGTTCCCGTTGCGTCCGCGCGTGCGACGAAGTCCAGGGCACCTTTGCGCTGACCATCTCCGGCCGGGGGTTCGGGTCGAAGGTGAGCGCCGGCATGGACGAGTCGTTCCTTGCGTCGGAGTGTGTGTCGTGCGGCGCCTGCGTGCAGGCCTGTCCGACGGCGACGCTGATCGAGACGAAGGTGATCGAGCGTGGCCAGCCCGATCGGCTGGTCAAGACCACCTGTGCCTATTGCGGCGTCGGCTGTTCGTTCAATGCCGAACTCAAGGGGAACGACGTGGTGCGCATGGTGCCCGCCGCCGAGGGGGGCGCCAATGCAGGCCACTCCTGCGTCAAGGGCCGGTTTGCCTGGGGTTACGCCACACACCGCGATCGCGTGCTCAACCCGATGGTCCGCGAGAAGATCACCGACCCATGGCGCGTGGTGTCGTGGGATGAAGCGATCAGCTACGCGGCCGGGCGGCTGCGGGCGATCCAGGCTGCGCATGGCCGGGGGGCGATCGGGGGCATCTCGTCGTCGCGGTGCACCAACGAAGAAGTGTATGTCGTCCAGAAGATGGTGCGGGCCGCCTTTGCCAACAACAACATCGATACCTGTGCCCGGGTCTGTCATTCGCCGACCGGATACGGCCTGAGCAGGGCCTTTGGCACGTCGGCCGGCACCCAGGATTTCCAGTCGGTCGACTCGGCGGATGTGATGGTCGTGATCGGTGCCAACCCGACCGACGCCCATCCGGTGTTCGCCTCGCGGATGAAGCAGCGGTTGCGTGCCGGGGCGAAGCTGATCGTGATCGACCCGCGCCGCATCGACCTGGTGCGGAGCCCGCACGTACAAGCTGCACATCACCTGCAGCTGCGCCCCGGCACCAACGTCGCCGTCATCAATTCGCTCGCCCACGTGATCGTGACCGAGGGACTCGCCAACACGGCCTTCATCGCCGAGCGATGCGAGGATGCGTCGTTCCAGCAGTGGCGCGCATTCATCACCCAGCCGGAGCAGTCACCCGAGGCGATGGCGGCGATCACCGGAGTGCCGGCCAGCGCGGTGCGCGAGGCGGCCCGACTGTACGCTACGGCACGCAACGGGGCGAT
>JANYAG010000228.1 GCA_025361465.1 Gemmatimonadota bacterium | reverse complement strand
CCAGTTCCAGAGCCAGTTGACCGCCTCGCTCCATGACGCGGCCATCGAACTCGAGCGCGCGGCACAGATCCGCGAGCAGGAGGCCGGTTCGGGCGCCAAGGTGGTCGACGCCGTCGACGAACTGCACATCCCCGACCGCACGCTCTACTTGTTCGATGCTGGCGGCATCCCCATCAAGCCCGCCACCGCCGACCAGTGGGTGCGGGACGCCGCCCGTCGGGCGGTCGATTCAAGTGTCGTCGTCGAAGAGCACGAGATCCCCGGCTCACAGACTCTTCGCCTGCGCGCGGAGCGATTCGCCCTCCGCAGTGGCGCGGTGATGGTTGCCGTCGCCGTGGCCGACAAGGTCGAACTCGAGGATCGCTATGCCGCCCTGATTGCCACCTTCGGCGCCGCCGCGCTCGTTGCGCTGGTGCTCGTCTCCGGCGGCGGCTGGTTACTGGTGCGCCAATCCACTGCACCAATCGAGCGGTCGATGGAACAGATGCGGCGATTCATGGCCGATGCCGCGCACGAACTCCGCACTCCGCTGACCGTGTTGCGCGCCCAGGCCGAGATCGCACTGCAGCAGTCGCGCACCGCGCCAGAATACGTCACCAGCCTGCGCGCCATGGACGCCGAAAGCCAGCGGCTGGCGCGCATTGTCGAAGACCTGCTGACGCTGGCCCGCGCCGATGCAGGTGAGCGGCCGATCGATCGGCAGCGGGTCTTCCTCGACGACATCGCCATGGATGCCGCAGAGGCAGCGCGCGCCGTGGCCGGAGCGAAGCACGTCGCGCTCTCCGTCGAGAACTTCGAGGAAGCCGCCATCGAAGGGGATCCCGAGCTGCTGCGGCGATTGGTCGTCATCCTGCTCGACAACGCGGTGAAATTCACCCTCGCGGGCGGCGAGGTGCACATCAGTGTCAGTCGATCCGACACCACGGCGACTCTCGTCGTCAGCGACAACGGCATTGGCATTCCGGCCAACCAGCTTCCCCATGTCTTTGAGCGCTTCTACCGAGGTGACCCGGCGCGCGGCCGCGCGGACGTCGGGACGGCCGGGGCCGGGCTGGGACTCTCGATCGCGCATTGGATCGCTGAGGTGCATCACGCGAGCGTGGCGATCGCCTCCGAGCCCGGACAGGGCACGACCGTGACCGTGAGAATCCCCGCCAGCGCGTAGCATCGCCGCCCCGTGTCATCCTCCTGACAGGTCCGCATCAGTACTCTGCAGTCTTCCAACCTCCATCCGTCGAGGCCATGCGCACACTCATCCGACTGATCCTTCTCGCCCTGCTCGTTCCTCTCGCGGCGGCGACGGCGCAGCAACCCATGCGCCTCAGTCGCGCCGACGCGACCGCCGCCGCCGCAGACCGAGGACCACGACTGGCCCTGGCCCGCGCGGATACGGCGCGGGCCGGCGCCCAACTGCTCTCGGCCCGCGCGTTTCCAAATCCGACCCTGAGCGCGATCTACACCAAGGACATCCCACGCTACCACGTCACGGCGGAGCTGCCGTTCGACTTCCTCACGCTGCGGGGAACCCGGGTCCGTTCCGCCGAGGCGGGACAGCTGGCGGCACGGTACCGTTTTGCCTTCAGCCGTGAGCTGCTCGCGCTCGATGCCGACACGACCTACACGCGGGCGCTGGCAGCACAGGCGCATATTGCCCTGTCCCGGCGGGACGCCCAGGCAGCTGATTCCCTGCGACGCATCGCCATCGCTCGTCGCGCTGCCGGTGATGCCAGCGACCTCGACGTCGAACTCGCCGCGGTCAATGCCGGGCAGCGGGCGAACATCGCCGCCGCCGACTCGATCACGCTCGTGTCCTTTCTGCTTGACCTGCAATCTGTCATGGGCATGGCATCCGACCGGGTCGCCATCGCGCTGAGTGACACCCTCGCTCCGCCGACCGCCATGGTCGTGACGTCGGACACGGCGGCACGGGGGGCGGATGCGACGCTGCAGGTGGCGAGTGCTGTGGCGACCCTTGAGGCCGCGGACCTCACCGTGCGACTCGAGCGTCGCAGCATCTTCGGCATGCCCGGACTGGTGGTCGGCTTCGATGCGGGCGATCCGACGGGAGATACCAAGGGCCTCTTGCCGACGGTCGGCCTCGCCTTCCCGCTGCCGGTGTTCAACCGCAACCGGGGCCCGATGGCGGCGGCCCAGGCCGAGCGCGACCGTGCCACGGCCGAGCTGGCCATCACCCAAGTCGAAACGCGCGGGGCAATCGTGCGGGCAGCGCGCGAACGGACCGGGGCCCTCGCGCGTCTCACCCGAGACTCGCTCCTGGTCACCAGTGCCAACCGGGTTGCCGCGATGTCTCTCGCGGCGTACCGGGAAGGGGCGGTCCCGCTCACGAGTGTCCTCGAAGCGCAGCGCAACGCGCGTGAGGTGCTCGGTCAGTACATCGACGATGTCGCGAGTGCGCTTGTCGCGACCGCCACCCTGCACGCCCTCACTCGAACGCCCAGCCCGGAACGCCAGCCATGAGTCCACACCAGCGCTGCCTGCGCGGGAACACCTCCCGCCGGCTGTTCGGCCTGCTCACCGTCCTCGCACTCGGGGCGTGCGGGAGAAAGGGCGCTGATGAAGCAGCCATCCAGGTCGCCTCGGTGATCGGCGCCGAAACGGCGGTGGCCACCGCCGGGCCCTTCACCGAGACGCTCGGCGCGATCGGGGCCGTCGCGCCACGTGCGGGGCACTTTGCCGTGCTGAGCGCGCCAGTGGCCACCCGGGTCGCCGCGGTGATGGTCTCGGCGGGCGAGCATGTCGCGAAGGGCGATGTTCTGCTGGAACTCGAGAAGACCTCCATCGCCGCGGAGGCCCAAAGCGCCGAAGCGGCGCTCGTCACCGTCCAGCAGGGCTATGATCGCGCGCAACGCATGGTCAATGAGGGGATTGCCGCCCGCCGTGACCTCGAGCAAGCCTCGGCCGAGCTCTCGAAGGCGAAGGCCGCGGTGGCCGCCGCCCGTCGCAATGCGGAGCTTGCGACGTTTCGCTCGCCACTCACCGGCGTCGTCACGCGGGTGAACGCCACCCTCGGCGCCTCGGTAGATCCCAGCCAACCGCTGGTCGAGATCGCCGACCCGACGGCAGTCGACATCGTCCTCTCGTTGCCGCCCGCCGACGCCGCGCGGGTGCGCCCGGGGGCAAAGGTCAAGCTCCACACCGGGGCCGGACCGGCCGGTGAGGCGCTCGGAGAAGCGATCGTCGTGGCGGTGTCGGGGATCGTCGACTCGGCCTCGCACTCCGTCTCGGTGCGGGCCCGATCGGGAACCCTGGTGCGGGCGTTGCGGATCGGCGAGACGCTGTTCGGGGAGGTGGTGCTCGCCATCCGGCCGAACGCCATCACGATCCCGGTACAGGCCATCGTGCCGGAGGGGGACGGCTACAAGGTCTTCGTCGTCGATTCGGCCGGAATCGCCCACGCGCGCGAGGTCACGGTCGGCGGCCGCTCCGGCAGCAGCGCCGAGATTACCAGGGGCCTAGAGGCCGGAGAGCGCGTGGTCACCTATGGCGCCTACGGCGTGACCGACAGTGCGAAGATCGTACGCCCCGGCGAGAAGCCGAAGCCCGTCGACTCCGTCAAGGGTGGAGCGTAGCCCGTGAAGCCGTCCGGTTCGCTCTTCGCGTCGCTCACTTCGCAGCGACGATTCGTCTACCTCGTCGTGGCCCTGCTCTCCGTGGCCGGCGTGTGGGCTGCCACCCAGCTCCCGTCAGCGATCTACCCCGAGCTGGTCTTCTCGCGCATCACGGTCGTTGCCGAGGGCAGTGCGCTCGGGCCCCGCCAGGTCCTCTTCGACATCACCCGCCCCATTGAGGAGGCGGTCAGCGTCGTCCTCGGGGTCACCCGGGTGCAATCGCGGTCGATTCGCGGTGGCAGCGAGACAACGATCACGTTCGCGCCGGGCACTGACATGCAGTACGCGCTGCAACAGGTGCAGGCACGGGTCAGCCAGGTCCGCACCGACCTGCCGCCGGGACTCGACATCGAGATGGACCGGATGACGCCATCCATCTTCCCGATCCTCTCGTACAATCTCGAAGGCGGCGATCCGGCGACCTTGTACGACATCGCCCGCTACCAGATCCGGCCACTGCTCTCCAGAGTACCCGGGGTCGCGCGCGTGGACGTCATGGGGAGCGACATCCGCGAGATCGAAGTCATCGCCGATCCTTCACGGCTCGTTGCGCAGGGCATGACCTACCTGGAACTCGCCAGCGCCATCCGGGGAGCCACCACCGTCAACGCCGTCGGTCGTCTGCCGTCGAACTACCGGCAGTACCTGATCGTGACCGCGACCGAGGCGCACTCAGCCGACGACATCGCCAACCTCGTGGTGGGTCGTGGTGTCCGCGTGCGCGACCTCGCCACGGTCCTCCCCGGGACGGAAGACCATGTGCGGATCATCTCGGGTGATGGACGACCGGCCGCCCTGCTCAACATCACCCGCCAGATCGGCGGCAACACCGTCGGCATTGCCGACAGCATCGCCGTGCTGGCGCGCTCGCTCGCCAAGACCCTCCCGCCCGGCGTGCACCTGAAGCCGCTCTACGATCAGGCCGCGCTGGTTCGGGACGCCATGCGGACGGTGCGTGATGCCATGCTGATCGGCGCGGCGCTGGCGGTGATCGTCCTGTTGCTCTTCCTGCGCCACGCCCGCATCACCGCCATCAGCGCATCGTCCATCCCGCTGACGCTCGCCATCACCGTGGCGATCATGGCTCTGGCCGGCCAGACCTTCAATTTGATGACGCTCGGTGCCATGGCGATCGCCATCGGTTTGGTCATCGACGACGCCGTGGTGGTGACGGAGAACATCGTCCGACACCTTCATCTCACTCCCGATCGTGGGCGCGCGGTCCGCGAAGCAGTGGCCGAACTGATCTGGCCGGTCACCACCTCGACGATCACGACCGTCGTGGTGTTCCTTCCCCTCGGCCTCCTGACTGGGGTCGAGGGACAGTTCTTCCGGACCCTGTCGGCCACGCTCACCATCGCGGTGCTGGTATCGCTGGTTCTGGCGCTGACGCTGATTCCGCTGCTCAGTGCGCAGTACCTGACCCTGGCCGACGCGGACACGGAGCCGGGACAGGAAGGCGGCTTCCTGGCCGGCCTGGGCCGTGCGGTCGACAGGCTCTCGACGCGATATGCCCAGTCGCTGCGCGCTGTGTTGCATCACCCCGGCGTGGCCGCGCTGGTCGCGGCGGCCCTGGTGACCTCCGGCGTACTCGTCTACCGGGTGATCGGCACCGGCTTCCTCCCCGAGATGGACGAAGGGGCGTTCGTGCTCGACTACTGGACCCCTGGCGGCACGGCGCTCGCGGAGACGGATCGCGAACTCCACATCATCGAAG